>NZ_JBBAKG010000110.1:0-18554 GCF_040403615.1 Haliscomenobacter sp.
GCTTATATAAAGGAGAAAACAAATGACAAAAACTCTCACCCTTCGTTCTTTCGACATTCCCGCACTTCACAAATTTGGTATCGGTTTCGATAACATGTTTGATGATCTCATGCGTGTGAGTACTCAACAATCCACCTCAAACTATCCACCCTACAACATTGTGCAAATCAATGAAGATGAGTACATGATCAGTCTTGCTGTGGCTGGATTTGGACATGACAATCTTTCAGTCACCAAGGACAAAAAGTTCTTGATTATTGAAGGCAAAGAGTATCACCCCGATAGCAAAAACATCGTGCCAAACTATTTGCACAAAGGTATTAGCAATAGAGATTTCCGTAGAGAATTCCAACTTGCGGATCATGTGGAAATCAGCAATGCTCATCTTGAACTTGGTATTCTAAGTGTTCACTTGCGACGTGAAGTGCCAGAAGACGCCAAGCCAAAGACCATTGCAATCACCTACACAGCGTAATATAATATAGTGTAAATACAGTAGCGGGATCCACCCGCTACTGAACAACAAGGAATCAAAATGGCACAAAGCGACACAAGAACACGAATTAAACCTGCTGAAGATCTTAAAGAACCACCCATGTACCGTGTGGTATATCTCAATGATAATCAAACAACATATGAATTTGTGGTTGAATCGTTGATGCAGTATTTTGATTATACTGTAGAAACTGCTCAAACTATCACTGCTGATATTCACGATGCTGGATCGGCCTGTGTGGCAGTGTTACCTTATGAGATTGCCGAACAAAAGGGCATTGAAGTTACTATGTTGGCTCGCGCTCAAAGTTATCCTCTGCAGATCAGGGTTGAGCCCGAAGGCGTAGTTTAAAACTCTACAACTATTCGTTGGGGGTAATACACTGGCTTGGCGTAAGTTGTATCTCCACGGCCACGACAGTTGTTCACAAATCGGATTCCTGATCGGACCTGATCTACACTACCGTGATAGTGACCAAAGCACCAGGTATGCAGTTTGTTTTCAGTATCGGCTGCCATGGCCTGCATCATGAGTCTGTTGCCCATGGTGTTGAATCTCATGGTACCCTCTAGATCTATGTCATGTGCTACCAGCGCAGGATCGGGCACGGTATGGGTGACCATCACAATCTTTTGAACATCTTTGTGTGTTTGCAACTTAGCCACGCTGGAGATCATGTATGTGGCATCTGTATTGCTCATTCTGGCAATGCCTTTGGTGGCTGCCTCACTAATGCAATATCTTTCCTGTGCCCATTGTGCAGATTGTTCAGGATCAATGCCGAGATCAAAATCAAATCCCCACCAACCGTTGGTACCCAGAATAGCAATACCATCCACTATGATCACGTTGTCTTGGAGATAAACCACATTGGGAATACGACGCAGACGCCGGGTAAGATCACTATAACTGTGGCCCAAATCTTCCAGTTGTGTGTAGTGCTCGTCGTTGCCATCAATGTAAAACACAGCCTGGTAACACTTGCCCAAATGTTTAAGAGTGCGTACCAAAATATCTGGATCTCGAGTAACGTCGCCGGCCACAATGCACACAGGGCTTGTGGCCTGGTAGGTCCAATCAAATTCTTCGGGCCAGGTCTCTATATGTAAATCAGAAATTAAATCAAATGCTAAACTCATGATACATATTTAAAAGGAAACGCAATGAACATTATATTTGGCGACTCGATCAACACTATCCCAGACCACTATATCTTGCTTGAACTAGATACTTTTCGTCGTACCGGCGAAACTGAAACAATAACAGCCTATTGCTTGGTTGAAAAACCCGCTGTTAGTGAATTTGCTAACATGGAATCTTATAAAAAGATACACGAGGATGTTATAAAATACTATAAACTTCGAGAATGGAACTATTGTGAGCAGGCTATTACTGGACTTGTAGGAAGGTGGGGAGGAGAACTAGACACATTCTATACCAACCTATCTGACAGGGTGTTAAAATTTAAAGAGTCAGAACCCCCTGCTGATTGGGACGGAGTATTGCCCAAAGATTGAGTAGGGTATGTAATGGCTCTTTCAAGACGATCGTAGGCCTGATCAAAATTTTGTTTGAATTCATCAATAATTGATTGTTGCCATTGATCGCTAAAAAACAATTGTTTGTTTCTGATTGAGATCTCCTTGAGACTGGTATATAACAAAGTTTTTTCGGCCGCACTTAGGTCAGCGATACGACGCATCTCCTGAACAATGGCTTCAAGTCTCTGTGCAGGATCTTCTATAGTGTCGTAAGTTTCGTCAATCCAAGGGCTAAATGTTTCGAAGCCATAGGATCGTAGATACTCTAGACTGCCTATAGTGGCCGCAAGTATAAATGGTTGTCCGCAAGCAATTGGTCGTAATGTTTTTTCTGTTAATTGTAATCTCTTGTCATCAAACAGAGTTTCTAGTACCACTTCAATTGCAGTTTGTTGATAGTCGTTGGTAGAATAATCTGCACTACACGTGCTGGGTGCTTGAGTTGGTTCAAAGAACGTGTGCAAATCATAATTGTTGATCTGCAAGTTGAGATTTTTAAACACATGATCCTGATATCTATGCTCATCGTCGGTTTGATTAAACCATGTTTGACATTGTGTCACGAGATTGTGTTTGACCAATAACTCAGTAAACTTTAATCTATATTCTCTAGTGCCACACCAGGCACGATTATAAATTAAAAAATCTTTACTGGGCTGTTTTTCAACTGATAATAATGGATCATGTTCAGCATATCTAAACCAATCTCTGGCAAGTACAGCATGACACCACCAATATACTCCTATGAAATTTTCCGTTTGATATTTAAGATATTCCGGACTTCGCAATTCAGAGTGAACCAGTAGCACCGGCTTGAGCCAAAGATTATACGCAATCCCTACAATTCTAATATTCAGTTTTGGGGCCAGTTGTTCGACCAATTCTCGACATTTTTCAGTTAACTCAGGGTTCAACATTCTACTACCGAGAAAAGTGACATCCAAAAGTTCATCAAGCATGTCGGGCGAAGTGTACAAATCAAAATTCAAAGGTTCCTGGTCATGACAAAAAACAAACTTTGAACTCTTTGGTTTTCTTTCGCCAAAAGTTTTGCTGTCCAAGGTATTGATCATGTTTAGGTCACTGATTTTTCTTGAGCCGTGTGGATAAAAGCGATAAATTAATACATGATCGCGACTTGCAACATCTTGCAAAAAATTATATAATCTGTCTAAAGGTACGCTCATATGAAAAAAATTGGATTTATTGGGATCGGTAAGTTAGGTCTTGATTGTGCTGAAGTCATGGCAGAGAATCATGAAGTCAGGGGCTACGATATTTACCCACGTGCCAGCGACTCAGTAAAAGTTTGTGATATTGATGAACTTGTGAATGAAAGTGAGTGGATCTTTATTGCTGTGCCTACACCGCATGCAGAAGGATATGACGGCTCGGTTCCTAGTTCTCACATGGAGCCTCGAGACTTTGGATACGATGCTGTGATTGATGCCATCAACAAAATCAATGTTCATGCTCGAGAGTCTAAAAAAGTTGTGTTGATTTCCACAGTACTACCAGGAACCACACGCAGAGAATTTGTTCCTAGACTAGCTCGCCAACACCAGTTTTTATACAACCCTTATTTGATTGCCATGGGTTCAGTCAAGTGGGACATGGTCAATCCTGAAATGATCATGATCGGAACCGAAGATGGCAACCCCAACGCACTGGCCGGTGAACTTCGCGAGTTATACAATACTGTGATGCAAAATGATCCACGTTATGAAATTGGTACCTGGGATGAATGTGAGGCAATAAAAATATTCTACAACACATTTATCTCGGCCAAGATTGGCTTGGTCAACATGATTCAAGACTTTTCAATGAAGATTGGCAACATCGACGTTGACGTAGTCACAAACGCTTTAGCACGTTCGACCATGCGTATCATGGGACCAAAATACATGACTGCAGGTATGGGAGATGCAGGTGCATGCCATCCACGTGACAACATTGCTCTGCGTTGGTTGGCCGAAGAATACGACATTGGCTACGACTTGTTTGCCACAGTGATGCATGCCAGAGAAATGCAAGCCAAGAACTTGGCCATGTTCCTGGTTGAGCAATCTAAACAACATGGTATGAGTATTGTGATTCACGGCAAAGCATACAAACCAGAGGTGCCGTACTGTGTTGGTTCGTATTCCACCTTGATTGGACACTATGTTAAGCAAGCAGGACATGATGTGAGATATCTAGATCCACTAGCAGATGATCCTGCAGAAGTTATTACGGAACTAGCAGAGCCCGCTGTTATACTATGGGCACACAATAGAAAAATCACATATGAGTACACCGGTGATCAACCTGATACACTGCCCTACTGTGCAATTCCAAGAAATAGTGTGATAGTTGATCCGTGGCGTAAACTTCCTGCAATAGAAGGCCTAACAGTAATACCATATGGCAACACACGAAATTCTTAAATATCACATTCCTAAATTTTGGGATGATGAGTTTAAACAACTCAACTATGTTAATGAACACTTCAATGACCTTGTCAGCATTGAGAATTGGATGTCACAAGGGTATGCCAACAAGTTCACCGGGGACATGTGCGACATGCGCAGTCCACAACCCACATGGAATGAATGTTTTATTAACATCTACACTGAACTAGGCTGGAAAGATATTGGAACCAGTTACTACAGGATGTCCACAGGTACAACTCTTCCTGTTCACAGTGATCTGTATCTACGTTACGTGGAGTTGTTCAATCTTCAGGGCCAAGAACAACGCATACGCAGAGCCATTGTGTTCTTGGAGGATTGGAAACCTGGACATTATGCAGAATATAATAGCACAGCCAAAACTGATTGGCGAGCAGGAGATGTAGTTGAGTGGCGTTACGATGCACCACACATGGCTGCCAACATGGGTCTCGAACCAAGATATACCTTACAGATTACTGGATGGCTATGATACTAAGTCGCAATGAGTGGAGTCCACTAAAACGTATAGTAGTAGGTTCGGCCACTCATGCCAACTGGCCTGTAAATGATCCGGTGTTTGCAAAAGAATCAGAAAAAACAACCTGGACTGAAACGCCTGTTCCACGTGGGCCTGTGCCCCAGTGGATAATTGACGAAGCCAACGAAGATTTGGATGGTCTAGCAACGACCCTGATGAGCCTAGGCGTAGAAGTAATACGTCCGGATCCACTCAACTTCCAGGTCCACGATGGCATGTACAATTATTGCCCACGTGACAGGCTTCTTGTGTATGGCTCAACTATTATAAATCCTGCCATGATGTATCCCTGTAGAGACATGGAACTACAATGCTATCATGACATTGTGGACGAAGCAGAACACTACCACTTCATGCCCAGAAACGAAGGCTTTGTGTTGGATGCGGCCAATGTATGCAGACTAGGCAACCGGATGTTGTTCTTGGAATCCTCAAGTGGCAATCGCAAGGCATATGATTGGTTGTGTGAGCAATTTCCTGATGTTGAAATTGAATTGTGTAATTTTTACGCAGGAGTGCATATTGACTCAACCATTGTGCCCTTGCGTGAAGGCCTAGTCATGCTCAATGCCAGTCGTGTGAATTTTGATACAGTACCCAAGGTATTTGATGGTTGGCAAAAGATCTGGATAAATGAAGTGGTAGCACAAGGGTTTCACGAGTATCCATATGCATCAAAATGGATAGCGATGAACATGTTAGTGGTGGATCCACACACAGTCATATGCGATCGAAACCAAACCGAATTGATCAAAACACTCAAATCCTATAAGTTTGAAGTGATACCTTTGGAACTGCGCCATTCACGTACTTTGGGTGGTGGTTTCCATTGTGTTACACTAGACCTAGAACGCGGTTGACTGTTATTTTAAAATCCTGTATAATTACAGCATGAACACACCTCGAATTGGCTTTTGTTGCAAATGGCTCAATGACCCCTCAGAATGTGGGGGCATGAAAGTCAATGCAAAGGACCGTGAACTAAACGGCAGATCGACTACCATGCGCTGGCTCCGCGAGCACAAGGACGAGGCTGAACAACGCCAGTGGGACATCATGAACCACAATGCGTCAGCGGCTGTGAAAATGATCGAGCGTGTGGCCACCCTGCCCCAAGGTCGACGTATGGTACGTCTAGGCAGTGAAATGCTACAGGGCTATACTGAGAAAGATTGGATCACCTGGTGGCAACGACGTGAAATTCAAGATCACTGTGAAAAGATATTTGCTCCTGTGGGCGAAACCGCAAGACGTCTTGGTGTGCGACTGAGTTTCCATCCTGGACAGTTTTGTGTGCTGGCAAGTGAGAGCGACGAGATTGTAGAACGCAGTATCTTGGAGTTTGAGTATCATGCAGACATGGCTCGTTGGATGGGCTATGGTACCGCATGGCACGATCATGGATTTAAAATTAACGTGCATTTATCGGGTAAAGGTGGCCCCGCTAAATTCCTGAAGACCTTGGGTCGTCTCACTCCAGAGGCCAGGAACTTGATAACCATCGAGAATGACGAGATGACAAATGGATTGGACACTACTTTGGCTGTGGCTCAGCATGTGGCTCTTGTGTTGGATGTACACCACCACTGGATCAACTCAGGCGAATACATCGAACCGCAGGACGTTCGTACAAGTAGGGTTATTGACTCTTGGCGCGGCGTTCGCCCTGCAATGCATTTTAGTACTAGCCGCGAAGATATTCTTGTCGACCATGATTCAGGAGTTCGACCAGACCTTGCTGAACTTCTTGCTAGAGGTTATAAGAAGCAGAAACTCCGAGCACACAGTGACTTCTGTTGGAATCGGGCTGTGAATGCCTGGGTACTGGACTTTCGTGACCAGTTTGATATACAAGTAGAGGCCAAGGGCAAGAACTTGGCAAGTGAACAACTTTATGAACAATATATTTCTCAACATCTTTGATTGGATAAGAAGTGACTACAGAACTAACCCGCTTAGGTTCTTCGTGGAAGTATTGGCTTGGGCTGTGTCTATTGGGTGCAGTATTACGATGGCTGCCACTGTACCTAATCCCCCTCTCGTTGTACTTTACCCTATTTGGATTATGGGTTGTGCTATGTACGCTTGGGCTAGTTGGACTCGTAAATCGTTTGGTATGTTGGCCAACTACATCCTGTTAGTCAGCATTGACACCGTGGGTCTAATTAGAATGCTGGCACCAGTATGATCAAGAATGGTCGTATTATTGCTGTAAACTATTCTCCAGGCGCTGGCGGAAACTTTGTACAAAACTGTCTAGGATTCAGTAGGCACTGTGTTCTTAGAGATCAAAAATATGTGGCCTGGCAACTCACAGCCACTGTGGACTCAGACTTTTATCGGCAAAAACTTGCCTGGGTACTTGAAACTATACCACCGCACGTGATTGACCATAATTGGGTAAACTATGAATTAGGTAGTCAAAGACTATTTGGATTTAAGTTGGCCGAGGAACACACTGATCAGGACATACCCCAAGTGGTACATCATGCCGCTGAACAGGGACTATGGATCACACACGGAGCCCATTCTCATCCACATACTAGTCATTTTACATGCCACTGGCCCGAAGTAAAATACATTAATGTAGTGGCTTGGGCCTGGGCAAGACAGTGGAGAGAAATAAAAAAAACTAATTTAACGTCTGGTGATAAAGAAAAACAATTAGGTATGTGGCAACCCAGTCCTGATGCCTATGAGTTTGATCTTGATTTGGCAATTAAATCAGAATCAAAATGGTTACAAAACATACAGGCATTGTATGAGTGGCTGGGGTGGGACGACTTTGATCAAGCACCTGTGGCAGAGTATTATAGAATATACAAGCAGGCACACGATTAACAATTCACGGTGTAATATTTGTGTAATATCAACAGCAATAAATAAAAATAACCGACCACAACGATAGAGTGGCGCTGGAACTCGTAACCAGCAGATACCCCAAGTTTTGGGGTATTTTTTTTGTGTCATAAAACTGTCAAAAAATCACGGTCACTAAATACTGAATGAAACCCACCATAGCCTTGTTCTTGCACGACCCTAAATGTAGTGTGCAAAGCGGTAATGGGCTCATGCGAGCCCTGGGTGATCATTACAAATTCAAAATATTTGGTAAAAACAAACTGGAAGATGTGTTCTTTGATGATGTGGACATGATTGCTGTGCCCGGCGGGTTTGGTGATGCTGATTCATTTGAATCACTTTTCAAACACAATGCCGAACGTGTGCAACAATTTCTCGCTGGCGGCGGTCGATACCTGGGCATTTGTATGGGTGCTTACTGGGCCAGCAGCGAATACCTCAATATCTTGGATGGGGTAGACGCAGTACAATATATCCGCCGTCCCGGCACAGATACACATAGACCACATGCCAAGAACTTGCCCGTACTATGGCGCGATCGTTGGGGAAACATTGAGCCTTGGAACATGTTTTTTTATGATGGCTGTGCTCTGGTAGGTGACAAAACCAAGTTTCGAACCATGGCCACATACATGAATGGTGACGCCATGGCCATTATACAAAACAACATTGGCTTGATAGGATGCCATCCTGAAAGCGAACAATTCTGGTACGACAGTTACTCTTGGATGCGTGGTCGATATCACAGAGGCCAGCATCACACACTATTGTTGGACTTTGTGGATCAAATGTTTGCGACAAAATAGCCAGCCTAAAATTTTATCATCCAAAAACCATTCTATAAATATCTGCCTAAGGCAACTAAAAGGCAGCACAAAATGGATAGATATATAGAACTCCAACAATTAGTAAATCAATTTAGAAGAGAATTACCCCAAGATCAATGTTACGCAGACAGACTGGCAGAAGAATTAGAACTCATAAGAGATCAAAACTTTTCAAGACACTTTTTACGTGTGAGAGAAATACTGGATCTCACCACAGACATTCCACACATCACCAGAGGCTCAGCAGGATCTAGCCTGGTATGCTGGCTCATGGGTATCAGTGATCTTGATCCTGTGGCAGAAAACATTCCCATAGCACGTTTTATGAATCCCAAACGTGACGACCTTCCTGACATTGATCTAGACTTTCCGCACTGGCAACAACTCACTGTGATGAATCGCATATTCAAACGCTGGCCAGGACAAAGCGCCAGAGTCTCGAACTATGTGATGTACAAAGAAAAGTCAGCCAAACGAGAAGCAGCCAAACGACTTGGCGCCAAAGGTACACTCAAACGTGGATTTGAATTCAGTCAAGTGTTACCTCAAGAAGAAATAGCAGAGGCCGAACGAGTCACAGCCAAACTCATGGGCAAGAAACGCTGTATATCCAAGCATTGTGGCGGCATCTTGATATTTGACCGTGCAGTGCCCCGGAGTCTGATCAATGGTGAGAATCAGATCTTGTTGGACAAGTACGAAACTGAAGATCTTGAGCACTTTAAAATAGACATTTTGGCCAATAGAGGACTAAGTCAGTTATGGGAAATAGATCAACGTCCGTTGACAGACTATCCCGAACATGATGAAATGACCAGTGCCTTGTTGGGTCGTGGTGACGTGTTGGGAGTAACACAAGGCGAATCACCTGCTATGAAAAGATTGTTCAGAGCACTCAAAGTCAAGAGCAAGAGCGACTGCACCTTGGCCACAGCACTGATACGACCAGTGGCCACACAAGGGCGTCGCAAGGCTAATGCTTTTCAAGACTGGTCAGCGGACACCATACAGCAAGACACAGTGGTGTTTGAGGACGATGCCATAACCATGATAGCAGATATTTTAGAATGCGACATGTACACCGCAGACATGTGGCGCAGAGCCTTTGCCAAACGCAATGAAGAAAAGATCTATGAATTCATGCAGTTGATTGGAGATCATCCCAAAAGAGACAGTGTACTGAGTGCCTTGCGAGAACTCAGCCATTTTGGTCTTTGCCGCGCTCATGCCACCAATCTGGGCCGATTGATCTGGGCCCTGGCCTATCAAAAGGCACACAATCCTGAACAATTCTGGAGAGCCTGTTTGAAACATTGTGAAGGCAGTTACAGTCGTTGGGTGTATTATCAAGAAGCCAAACTGGCCGGTGCTGTGCATGCCCCATTAGAGGGCGGCGAATGTGAAGAGCTGGCTCGCACAGGTCGTTGGAGTTCGGGCAGATTTATTCCGGCCTGCACAGAAATACGACGCCCGGGTGAAGTAGAATTCCTGGGACTGGTGGCCAACTACCGAGTGTTCAAAAGCGGAGCCAAAGACTACATAACCTTTGCTACTCTGGGCACAGGCAACGGACGTTATCTGGATGTGATAATACCACATGCTATCAGTTTTGCAGATCAACCAATTTTGTGGGGAAAAGGCCGATTGGACTTTACAAACAGCAGTGAATGTGTTAAAGTATACAAAAGCAAACGCATGAAACTACAAGACATAGCACACATTGACTGATGGCCCGACTACACATATACCCACACAGCGAACCTCAACATGATCTACACATAGTGGCAGATCCTGCCGCATTGCGAGCATTGGCAGAAGCGTTAACAAGTGTGGCTCGAAATCCAAACAGTTTCGAGAGAGTAAAATTACACACCAGTGATGGTCATGAATATACTGCCATGATTGTGTCTGGTGTGGGTGAGGACGAATGGCAGAACATACCTCCTGCCTATGCTGAATCAACTGTTCCTGTAATATCTACGTTGGAAGATTATCACAGTCTAAAAAAACAATTGGCAGAGTCTCAACAAAAACTGTAACAAAACAGTAACACAATTCTGCCTAAATACTAGATGCAGAAAACGTATCGCAGTATCTTTATCAGTGATGTGCATCTTGGCACAAGGGACTGCAAAGCAGAAGAACTTAACAATTTCTTAAAGCACAACTCCTGCAATACCCTATACCTAGTGGGCGACATCATTGACGCCTGGAAGATGCAACAAAATAGATTGAGATGGAAACAAAGCCATACCAATGTAGTTCGCAGGGTTCTTGGTCATGCAAAACGTGGCACTAGAGTTGTATACGTGGCAGGAAATCATGACGAATTCCTACGTCCCATGATACCATATGCTGCCACATTCGGTACTGTGGAAATATGTAATCAATGCGAACATGTGGGTGCAGACGGTCGGCATTATCTAGTGGTGCACGGAGACCTGTTTGATGGTATTACCCGTCTGGCACCATGGTTGAGTTTTTTAGGAGACAAAGCATATGATTTTATCCTGGGGCTTAATAGCAGATTTAATTGGATCCGCCATCGTATGGGTTTTGGTTATTGGAGTCTTAGCCAGTTTCTTAAGCATAGGGTCAAAAAAGCCATTGACTTCATATTTCACTTTGAAAAGAACCTTGCAACCTACTGCAAAAAAAGAGGATTTGATGGTGTGGTCTGTGGTCATATACACCACGCAGAAATAAAAGAGATCAACGGCGTTATATACATGAATGATGGCGACTGGGTTGAATCCTGTACCGCCTTGGTAGAACATCATGACGGGCAATGGGAGATTGTAACATGGACACAAAAAAATGACCAAGAAGATATTGATAATAACAGACAACTTACCGGACCAGATTAATGGCGTGGTCACCACTTACAAGAACATTGAGGCTTGTGCGGTACTGGATGGTTATACTGTGGATTATATTGACCCCAGGCGGTTCCGCCATGTTGATTGTCCTGGCTACAACGAAGTCAAACTTGCCATTCCGCGGGAGATGGGCAAGAAGATCGAAGAGATTGATCCGGATCATATCCACATCGCCACAGAAGGTCCTCTTGGTCTGTGGGCTAGAAAGTATCTTTCAATATGTGATTATAGGTATAACACCGCTTATCATACTAAGTTTCCTGAAGGGCTGAAAAAACTGTTTGGTATTCCTGAAGCAGTGACCTGGCCCTTAGTACGATGGTTCCACAAACATTCGGGCAAGGTTTTGACCACAACTGAAACCATGGTACGTGAATTGCAATCACACGGATTTAAGGGTGAAATTGTTCCGTGGACACGCGGCGTAGACCGTACTGTTTTTAATCCTACTCATAGACACACGACAGTCAGTCGTTATATCTTGTGTGTGAGCCGTGTGAGTAAAGAAAAGAATCTCGAAAAGTTTCTTGAGATGGACTATCTGGGTTATTTAAAAATCATGGTAGGTGATGGTCCCATGCTGGAAACCTATCGTAAGCAGTATCCGGATGTTTACTTTACAGGATTCAAAACAGGAGTGGACTTGGCCGAATACTATGCCAATGCCGAAGTATTTGTGTTTCCTAGTCAGTGGGAAACATTTGGCATTGTGATGATTGAGGCCATGGCCTGTGGAACTCCTGTGGCTGCATATCCATGTCAAGGCCCCGAAGATGTCATTGACGAAGGTGTCACGGGCTGTATGAACACTGACTTAAAGCAAGCCATCACTGATTGTTTGTTTTTAAATAGAAATCAAGTATGGCAAGGTAGTCAACGTTGGTCATGGGATCGTGCCTGGGAGATATTTAGAGACAACCTAGTTCCCACGAAGCCTAGCAAGTCCTAGCATTCTAAACAGGCCAAGCCACATCCAGCCTATATCAAACTCATACCAGTTCTTAGAGAGGCGGGCACTCGCTGGTTCCAAGTGGTGGTTGTTGTGCAACTCTTCGCCGCCAATGACAATACCCCAAGGCACAATATTACGACTATGATCTTTAGTTTTGCCATTTCTATATCCAATCCAATGTCCAACGCCGTTTATGACTCCTGCTGCCCAGAACGGTATCCATATCATCTGTATGCCCCAGATTACCGGACCCCACCATCCGAATACCAAGACGTCTAGCACAAAGAGAATGCCAATGCCAAGTCTAGAGTGAGGCTGGTATACGTGAAGCTCCATCCAATCAGCAGGAGTACCAACACCGTATGTATCAACCATGACTTTATCTTTTGATGCCGCATGATATAGTACCGCTCCTTTGAAGAAAACTCTCTTGATTCCATACACATGTGGCGAATGTGGATCACCGTCTTGATCGCTGAACCTGTGATGCTTGCGATGTATGGCCACCCATTGTTTGGTTACCATGCCTGTTGTGAGCCATAACCAAAATCTCATGAAGTGTTCTAGTACAGGATGGAATACAATTCCTCGATGTGCTTGGCCACGATGCAAATACAGTGTGACACAAACGATAGTAATGTGTGTCATTACCAGTGTTGCAATTAGTTCTATCATAGTTTATTTACTCATATGTATGTGCTTTTGTTTTTTCAAAGTACATCTAAATATATTATATGAGCAGTTTCTTTGAAGACCTAACCGATCTAATAACAGAAAATTCTGTGGGCCGAGTGCTGGCTATAACTCTGTTGATTTTTGTATCATCTGCATTGGTTGCCGCAGGATTGGTTTATTTGATTCTGAGATTTATCTTCCCACGTATCGCTTAGGTTCTGCTTCCGCCCTACGTTGTGCTTCTGTCTTGGGCACAATGTCTGTGCCCAGTTGAGGGTATTTTTCAATTCTATCTTGTATAACAAACGCAAACATCAGGCCAATTGATGCCGCAATAACAATAGCCATCACACCCCATACAGCATTGGCCCATACAGCATCCATACGTCTGCGTTTCTTAACTGCACGAACGTGATCGTCTCGCATTTGACTGGCCACAAGTATTTTTTGTTGTTTGCCCATGATCTTCATCATCTGTTCCACTTCGGTGTGTAATGCGCCCAGTTCTTTTGGGCTCTGATAAACCATTACTTCACGCAATTCCACACCCATTTGCTCTAGTTGCTTGCGCATGAGCACACGTTGTAGCGCACGTTTACCCAGGCTGGCATCACCTTGATAGATCTCGTGTTGGCTGTGTTTTTCTTCTTCTTCAAAAATGGCCATACACTTGTAGTAATTGTCGTAGTATGCGCCCAGGTGTTCACCAAGTTCAGTATAGATACCTACGGTGTCACCCTGTTTTTTGTTCAATTCAATTACACGGTTTTTTTCTTGAATGTAGGCATTTTTCTGTGCCACAGTGGGAGGCTTTTCTGGAGGATGCAGTTTGGAAAATTGGTCGTCAAGATCCTTGAGTACTTCCCGAACTTCACCGGCTGCACCTTTGATATCTTTGTAAAGTTTACAGCCAGCCTTGACAGCGGAGACTGCTCCGTTGGCCAAGGCAAACAGTGTTAACGGATCCACTTTTATTATACTCCAGCCCACTACACTGGTGGGTCAGAGTATTTACAGGATCCTGGCGTCAAATTAAACTGGGTTTAAAGTACAACAGGAATCCAAAGCCAAATTGCTTGACTCATCAAAATAATTGCGCCGCCACCTACATACAAACTGGCAGTGTACAATCGATTGTTCACGACCAATATGCTAGCCGATAATAGCACAATGGCAATTTGAAATAAACTACCAGCAAATGTGTACCAAGGACTACGTGATTTGGCCACAGCACGATCTGCTTCTAAGGCAAGTGCCCGGGCCATGAGTTCTTTCTTGCCTTCGCCGGTGGCAGGGTCTGATTCATAACGTGCAATCTTCTTGCTGAGTGCATGTACCTTGTCCACATCCTTGCGAGCCATGGCATCATCCAAGGACATCTCTGCCAAGGTACCCTTGATTGATTTTGCTTGGTAAAACGCCCAGGTGTTGTTGGCTTCGATAGTGTCGTTTAATATTCGGCTTGAATTGCCGCTGCCTAGGTATGTATTGATGGCCAAGAAGGCGGCCAACACAACAATAACCCAACCGGCTTTGTCTTTGATTTGTGCTTCACGTTCTGACCGTGATAATTGTTTTTGTTCTGCCATGGTTGGCTCCTTTGTGTATTATTCAGCCGGAGGTTTTCTGACCCGTAGTGTTTTGGCTGCTACTGCTGGTTTTGCCACAGGCGCCGCTTTGGGCTTGGCTGATGCCCGGGGCTTTTTGGCAGAAGCAGTTGTGGCCACTGGCACGGGTTCTGGAGCAATTTCAGTTGCCTGGGGAAACGGCCAATTGGTGCTGGATGCTTCCACTTTGTATGGTGCTGTCGGTGACAAGGTGTCTGGGGGTGTTGGTTTGGTAAAAAAACTTTTTAAAAATCGTAACATAATATTCTCCTGTGCAGTTATTTATTAGTGACAGCTCACTAGAGAAAACCATTGATTTGTGGTTGCGAAATCATATATAATACTACATAGGACGCTGGATAGGCCGGGTCCTATGACAAACTTGCTTATTAAGGAGAACATTATGTTTATAGCAGACACAATCATCGACACCGTTCAAACCGGTAAAAAAACAATCGTTAACACCTTCGTCACAAACGAAACTGTCAAAGACTCAATGATCAAATTCATTGATTCACAAGCAGAGTACACCAAACGAGCCGCCAAGGTTGGTATGGATACCTTCACTACACTTTCTAGTGAAGCGGTCAAGCAAGTGGAAGCCGCGACAAAATACGACTATGTCAAAGCCGGACAAGAATTCTTCAAAGCATTCCAACCCACAACTGCCAAAAAGTAATACGCAAGTATTACATTTTGCAAGGCCCCATATTTTGGGGCTTTCTCTTGACCAATAATTCATCATTTGCTATAATACGGTTATGAATACAAAACTTTACTTTGGCTATGGCATGAACACCAACTTGCATGAGATGGCGTATCGTTGTCCTCAAGCACAAAGTCTTGGTCCAGCACGACTGCTAGACAGTGCGTTTCGTTTTGCCATTCACGCTGATGTGGTAGTGGTGCCTGACTGTTATGTAGATGGAGTGCTGTGGTCAATCACTGAAGAATGTTTACAGAAACTGGATGCCCTAGAAGGCTTCCCACACTACTACAATCGCATTGAGATGACGGTAGAACATGACGGCGAGACGAAAGATGCCATTGTTTACTTTATGAATCCGGGTCAGTCTGATGAATTGCCCGGACAAGGTTATTTTGATCTAGTGCTAGAAGGTTACATCCAACATGGTGTACCTACTGATCAGTTATACAATGCTTTGGAACTATGGGCATGATCAGTCGACTGCTACCCGTATTGTTGTTGACTGGTTGTGCCGCAACTGTGAACTACAATCCTCCGCCCAGTGTCACAGCCATGCCCAATGATTGTGCCAATCAAGTGGCCATGATCAATTGGTTAGAGTCCCAATCCCGCGTCCCACGCCACTCCCTAGAAAGGCAAGAAGATTATGAAACCAGCCGTGCATCGTTCCGCCATCGTATTTGGCATGTGCGTTATGTGTGTCGCCCTGTTTAGTGGCTGTGCCAATCATATTGATCCCAATCGTGTGCCCATGAGCACTCGAGACCTCAATCACTTTCAAGTTGATTGCAGAATTAAATCACAGCAGGTGGCCATGTTGCAAAGCATGAGGCAAACACGTGATGAACAATTTGCTTCAAGTATGCGAAGCACGTTCCGTCCGTTATCGTGGACATCGGATCATGATATTGCACATAATAATCCCAACAAGTATATTGACTTCCACCTTAACCAATTGAGTTATTGCCGATGAAACGACTACTACTAGCGGCCCTGATTCCCATACTGGCACAGGCTGAATGTGTGATGACTGATCGCACTACTACCACCGCCACAGTTCGAATCGAAGAACGCAGTGACGTTCGCCGGGACATTGTGCCCAGTCCCACACAAGGATATCGCAGATGTCAAGTTAGTTACAAAGCCAGAATTGGCGCTCAGTGGTACTTGGCCACAGGCGTGTATGATTGGCCAGGCAACGCACCCGATGCGGAAGCCTGTGCAGTGGCCATGAGCCGAGCAGATGCCAGTGTAAGAACACACGTGGCTCCAGTAGGGGTGCGTGGTGAAAGCACTATGGTCTGTACCGATCGTCCCAATATGGATACTCTGAGAAAAACAGCAGTAGGCACACAAGGTCGCTTGCACCAATTTAGGCCGCACCCAGATTATCCTCGAGAGTTTTGGCACAATGGCACTCGGTGCCGTTGGTTTTTGGATACCGAATGGGCCCAAACCGATGTGCAAACACGTCAAGGTATTATCTGCAGATTAGAAACGGATCAGTGGGTAGTGGTTGACAAAATATGATCAATCCTGTATAATTGAATTATCGTAAAACTAACCTGAAAGGTATGTATGTTAATCAAGCGTTTATCAATTGTGGCTGTGGCAGTGAGTCTTGTGGCCTGTGCCAGCACACAAAAGGCTGAAACAGTGGCACCCACTCCGGCTACGGCCGCTCGAGTGGTTGAGATTGCGCCACCCGCACATCCCTATGCCTTGCCTCAGGCGCAGGCTCGTGTGATACCCCAGGCACCTGCTTGGTTTGTGAACTTGCCCCCTGATACCGCAGACATGACATTTGCTGTGGGTACTGCAACATCAACAGACGAGCAGATGGCATATGACAAAGCACGTATGGCCGCAGAGCGCAAACTGGTTGAACAGATGTACAGCCGGATTACGACACAGACCAACAGTTACAAAGCCGATCGTGGAAGTGTCACAATTGAAAACTATCAGCAAGTTACTCGCAAAAATGCCAATGGTGAACTCAGTGGCGCACAACGAGTGGATAGTCGAGCCACACATGATGGACAGTACTACAAGGTCTATGTGTTATTGCGTTTGCCCACCGGCGCTAGCAACACAATGCAAACACGTAGAGATCAGAGCCGTATGCAACGTGAAGCAGAGATCCGTGGTCGTGCCGCAGAGCGTGACATGGATACAAACGAATCTCGAGATCAAAAGCGTGAGCAAGATGCTGATTCAGCACTCGAGCGTAGATTGACTCCACAGAGCCGAGTTGCTCCTGTAATTGTGCCCACAACGTCAGGTGAAATCAAGTTACTGGACGTGGACAACGCTGAATACCGTCAAAAACGGGACGAAGCACTGGCCAAACCCAATGCTGTAGTTGGACAAACCACGCTGAGATAAACGGCGTATAAATAGAAGCGGTGTCAAAAAAAACACCGCTTTTCCTCTTTTATGATCATGCCAATAATTGAAACTACTCAAACCGAACAAACTCACTCTCAAGCACTTGCTGACTCTGGCATGTATGTTTTCATGGGCGACGTGGATGATGAAAGCATCAAACCAGTTGTGGAATGGTTGCTGTACGAAAACTATGTGACCAAGAAAAAGAAAAAAGAACTACTGCTCATGGTCTGCTCCAACGGAGGAGACATGGGTGCGGCCTTTGCCTTGATTGATGTAATGATGAGTTCTAAGATTCCAGTAAAAACTGTGGGTCTAGGAACCATTGCATCAGCAGGACTACTAATCTTTATTTCTGGCACTCACGGACGCCGAGTACTCACACCCAATACTTCAATTCTAAGCCATCAGTTCTCCTGGTACAACGAAGGCAAGGCACATGAGTTGTTTGCTACCATGCGTGAGTTTGAACTCACCCAGGCTCGAATGATTGCACACTATGAATTGTGTACAGGTCTGGGCCGGGAAGAAATACGCACGAACTTGTTGCCACCACAAGACGTTTGGTTATCAGCCCCAGAAGCCCTGGCCCTGGGCATCTGCGATGACATCAGTGTGGTCAAGAGTTAACCTTTTTTCTTGCGCCCT
>NZ_JBBAKG010000111.1:0-2885 GCF_040403615.1 Haliscomenobacter sp.
AACAATTTGATGGCTTTTCCATCCAAATTGGCGTTGAATTTTCCAGGGTCAGGCAAAGTGTATACCACACTTGGAGTGGCTGGCGATTCGGTTTCCGCCTTTTCTTTTTCTTTTGCTTTGGGCTGACAACTTAAGGTTGCGAAGGCAATCAGCACCAAACCAATCAACATTTTTTGCTTGTTTTTCATGAACTTGCAATTATCATTGGTTAAAAATGTAGCATTAACGGGAAGGTATTGTATTTTTCCGAACCTTAAAACATTTTTGTCCAATGTCCGATAAAATTACAATCCCTGCCCAAGGCCGTGATAAAGATACTATTCTAGATGAATTGTCTAAACTACATTTAAAGGACATCCCCTGGAAAGAAGGACGTGCCTGGAGTATGGTTTATTACGTAGACGAAGATCATCAGGATTTATTGGAAAAAGCCTACAGCAGTTTTTTCTCCGAAAACTACCTCAATCCATTCGCATTTCAAAGCTTGAAAAAAATGGAATTGGAGGTTATTCAAATGACGGCTAGCCTTTTGCATGGCGATGAACATGTCACCGGAACCATGACTTCTGGCGGAACCGAAAGCATTTTTCTGGCGGTGTATACTTATCGCGAACGGGCTCAAAAACTATTCCCCCAGATCAAAGCTCCTGAAATTGTCGCTTCAACCACCATTCATCCAGCCTTTGAAAAGGCAGCTCATTTGCTCAACATCAAAGTGAAAAAAGCAGCAATTGATCAAAACATGCGGGCCCAACCTGCTGAATTGGCCAAATTGATCAGCCCGAATACCATTTTAATAGCCGCTTCTGCACCCTCTTATCCACACGGCGTATTGGATCCGATTGCCGAAATTGCTGCATTGGCGTTGGCAAAAAAACTGCCTTTTCATGTGGATTGTTGCATTGGTGGTTTTATGCTGCCATGGGTAGAAAAACTGGGTTATCCTATAGCGCCTTTTGATTTCAGAGTTCCTGGAGTCACGTCTATTTCGGCAGATGCCCACAAGTTTGGGTATGGCGCCAAGGGGGCGTCAGTGTTGTTGTACCGCAGTATGAATTACCTGAAACATCAGTTTTATGTGGTTACAGATTGGCCGGGGGGGATTTATGCTTCTCCTACTTTGCTGGGCTCTAGGCCAGGAGGCGCCATTGCCGCTACCTGGTCGGCAATGCAAGCTTTAGGGCAGGAAGGGTATTTGAAAATAGCCAGGGAAATCATGCAGGCTACCAATGAATTGAAAGAGGCTTTGGAAGGTATACCAGAAATCATTATTTTGGGGGATCCTGCAATGAACATCATTGCTTTTTCTACAATAAATAACCAGCCTGATATTTTCGTAATTGCAGATCAACTGGAGCAAAAAGGTTGGATGCTGGATCGCCAGCAATTGCCAAACTCCATACATTTGACCGTGATGCGCCACAATATTCCTGTGGTAAATCAGTATATTGCTGACCTGAAAGCCGCTATCGACTTTGCACAAAAAAATCCTGCTGCAGTTGCCAAAGGCAATGCGGCCTTGTATGGCCTGATGGCCAGAATTCCTTTTCGGGGAATGGTAGAAACCAATGTTCGCCATATTTTTGAAGAACTCTATGATTTTTCGAAGTCAACTTCGATTACTGAAGACGAGAAGCCAGTTTCATTGCCAGATCCGCCTCGGTGGATGGGGGAACTAAACCGCTTGCTTACAACACTAGCTCAATTGAAGTCATTTTGGAAAAAACGATAAACCATAATCATTGTCTTTAACTGGAACCCTATTCCAAGTACAACCGATTAATTATGAAAACCATCTTCAAAACCCTTTTGCTGTCAATTGCATTTATGTCGCTCTCTCAAATGGCGCAAGCCGCCGATTATTATTGGGTTGGTGGCAGTGGCGATTGGTCAGATATCAGCCATTGGGCAACAACTACTGGGGGAGCTACGAAACGCAATGTTGTGCCAACCCCCAATGATCGGGTATTTTTTGATGCCAACTCCTTCACGGCAGCCGGACAAAAGGTCAATGTCAACAACCAGTCTATCTTTTGTCTGGACATGAATTGGGAAGCCGTAACCAACAATCCTACCATTAGCGCTCCGGCATCCTATGTACTCAACGTATACGGTTCGCTGAAACTAAGCGCCAATATGACTTTTTCTTTTCTGGGTTCGGTCAATTTTTTGGCCAGCACTCCCGGAAATACGATCAATATGGCGGGTCACCGGATTCGTGAAATTGCAACATTTGCCGGATTAGGTGGTGGCTGGACGCTGCAAGGGGCAATGCAAACGGATACCACCTTGTTCATCAAAGCAGGCAGCCTGAATACGGGTAACCAAAATATTTCTTGTTTAAAACTTTTCGTGATCCCAACTTCTCCAGTCAACTTGACTTTGGGTAGTAGCCGCATCACCGTTACAGGACGGTATTACCGCAGGTACGAATGGTGGCAACAGGATTCGGCAGTAGTTGAATTCAACCGCAGCAACCTGACGGTGTTGCCAGGAACTTCGGTCATCGATTTAAGTTCCAATAAACCCTTGCTTCGTGCCACCGGAATGGGAACGGTCGCATTGGGAACTGTACTGTTTTCAAATACTTTGGGCAAGGGAAAATTTGAAATAGACAACGGCGGAAATGCAACCCTAACCCGATTGGAAATGCGCAACGACAGTGAAATAAAGGGTACCGCATCTTTCGATGAGTTGGTTCTGGGGCCTGGAAAAACCTTTGTTTTTCAGGCAGGTTTTACCTATAAACTGAAAAAATTGACCGCAACAGGATTGTGTACCACGCCAATTCAGGTCTTTAGTAGTGCCTCTGGTACCCAAGTGACTTTTGAAGCGCCCGCCGATTCCATCACGGGCAATTACCTCTCTTTGAAAGACATCAAAGG
>NZ_JBBAKG010000111.1:2985-17836 GCF_040403615.1 Haliscomenobacter sp.
GCAATGCGCGCAAATTATCCTTAGGAAAAACCAGATGGACCTTGCGCAACCGCGACCCCAACAATTATTTTAACCTGGAATGGAGCATGAACCCCCTCAAGCTTACCTTGGAAGCAGGAAATTCAACCATCGATTTTATTAACAAGTATGGGTCAATGGCGGCTAGTCCAACTGGGCCAGAATTGAAATACAACGTGGTGCTTTTTTCTGGTGGGGATGGTTCTTTAAACAATGGATTTCGCCAAAGGCAATCCTTTGATACGGTCAGTTGCGTCACTTCTTTGTACAATTATGGAACCAATTCCTCCAACGTGGTAAAGATGCTGAATGTCAATTACGCCTTTCAGATCAATGCACGAGACACTTTTACCATTGGGGAGCTGATCGTTCCTGACGTTTGTACGGGGATGGTGGAGCTTCGATCGGCAGGTACTGGCGGACAAGCGTTTTTGAAATCCAATAAAGATTTAACCACTCAACGCCTGATGATCCAGGACATCAACCGGATTGGTGTCGGTACCGCTACTGCCAACAAGTCGATTGACCTTGGCAACAATCAAGGCTGGACGATCAATGAAATTGCAGGCAGAGACTTATATTGGGTGGGAAAAGGCGGCAATGGCGATTGGTTTGATCCCGTCAATTGGTCTTTGAGCAGTGGTGGCCCTGGAGGAGAATGCATTCCCACGGCCAAAGACAATGTCTTTTTTGATGCCAATTCGTTCAATGGCCCCAATCAACGCGTAAACAATTACAATCGGTTTACGTATTGCAAAAACATGTCCTGGACTGGCGTTACCAACAACCCCATCTTCAGCATGTGGATTCTGAACGCTTTTGGGTCGGTTGATTTACCGACCAAAACGGCTGGCTCGTCGATTTCAGAAATCTCTTTCCGCTCCCCCGAAAAAGACCGCATGATCCAAACTCGAGGATTCGATTTGTTCAACGTTTTTTTCAAAGGAAGTGGGTCCTGGATTTTGAAAGATACGCTTAGTGCCTATTACATTAGCCTCCAAACTGGTGAATTCAACTCCAACGACAAACCTGTCACCACAAATTATGTCTACTTGTCCCATTATGATTTCAGCATTCAATCTTTAAAAATGGGGAAAAGCCATTGGCGGATCAACGGCAATGGATCTTTGGCGGCCTTTAATTTTAATTTTTATGTAGGCCCCAATGCCAAAATTGATGCAGGTATGTCGCTGCTGGAATTCACCAATACCTTGCCTGTATTTGTCACTTATGCAGATACCAAGTTGTACAATGTTTTGTTTTCCAATGCAGAAGGTACCTCAACCATTCGAAGCTATTACGAACCGCTCAATTCCAATATCCCAGCTAAAACCAGCACCTTTAACCTGGTTGAAATCCGCAACAATGGCATTATTTTGGGGAAAAATGTGATTGATTCCCTAATTTTTACAGCAGGTAAATCCTATGATTTGGATGCCGCGCAAGCACAAACGGTGAATAAATACTTTCAGGTCATCGGCAACAATTGCAGTCCCATCGAATTGCGCTCTACGGTTGCAGGCCAAAAAGCCATAGTCAATATGAATGGCGGTAAAGTAGTGGGCGATTTCATTCAAATGCGCGATCAACGTGGTGTAGGCACTACGAAATTCTTTGCCGGAGCCAACAGTACCAACATCGGCAACAGCAATCAAAACTGGATTTTTGATTCCCCCGTAGATTATGTAGATGAGGGGATTTTGGGCAAAGATGTCGTCTTGTGCAAAAACAATTCCTTGACCCTGGATGCCAATACCTTCAATGTCAGCGAAAAATACCGCTGGAACGATGGGAGCACCAGTGCTACCTTTAAAGTCAACCAGGCTGGCACCTACAATGTGGCGGTTACCTACGGCAACGGTTGTGTATTGCGCGATACCGTAAAGGTTTTGCCCGCCAAAGATTTTACCCCCAATTTGATCAACGATACCACCCTATGCTCCAATCAAAGCCTGGTGCTCAATGCAGACCTCAAGTTATTGGGCGCAACTTACCGTTGGCAAGACGGCTCAACCAGTGCCAGCATTAAAGTTGTTCAGCCAGGAAAATACAAGGTTACCGTAGAGCTTTCTGGATGTGTCGCAGCAGATTCCACCACGGTGCGCATCATCAGTCCTGCGTCCATCAACTTGGGCAAAGATACCACCATTTGTGATGGCCAATCCTTGTTGTTGGATGCTTCTAAATCGGGCGGACGGAGCTATTTGTGGAGCGACAACTCAACTGCAACAAGTTTGCGGGTACGCACCGCTGGCACATTCTGGGTAGAAGTGAACGACGGCAAGTGCAAAGCCCGTGATTCGATTGCGGTGAAATTACTTCCTCGTTTGGGACTGAACCTTGGGAAAGATTCCATATTCTGCGAAGGAACGGGTTTTGATTTGCGTTCCAATCTTACCAATGCGGGCTACCGCTGGCAGGATGGCAGCAGCAACGCTGCCTTTCGGGCAACCGCTGCGGGCATCTATTGGCTGGAAGCAACCGCCAATGGTTGTACTGAAAGAGACAGTGTCAATCTCCGCGTGCAGGCACTGCCTCGTTTTGAACTTGGTGCTGATACTTCCCTTTGCGAAGGCTTGACCTACAAACTCAAAGGCGTAGTGAGCACTCCAGGCAATGTGGCCTACCGCTGGTCGAATAGCAGTACGACTTCCAGCATCAATTTGCAATCCAGCGGCACCTATACCCTGACAACGACTTTAAACACCTGTACCTTTAGCGACCAGCGCAAACTGAGCTTTAATCCAGGCCCATCGTTTGAATTGGGAGCCAATCGAGGTTTGTGTGTAGGGGAATCTTATACGATGGATTTGGCTACCATCGGGGCAAGCTATCTGTGGAGTACAGGTGCAACCACCAATAAGCTTAGAGTAACCACAACCAATACCTATTTTGTAGATGTAATACAAAATGGCTGTACCAAACGCGATTCGATCTTTATTTCGTTTGCGCCCAGTCCCAAATTCACGCTGGGACGCGATACCACGCTTTGTGCAGGTGAATCGCTAGCCCTGAATGCCACCACCACCAATGCCACCTACCGTTGGAATAACAGCAGTACTACGGCTACCCGCACCCTCACCCAGACCGAAACAGCTTGGGCGGATGTTACCGTGGCTGGCTGTAAAGTACGGGACAGCATCAAGGTGCAATTCATCAACTTGCCGAAAGGACTATTGGGCAAAGACACCACTTTATGCACACGACAAACCCTTAATTTGCAGGTAAATGTACCTGGTGCAAGCATCAGGTGGCAAGACAATTCTACGGCGACCAATTTTCTGGTTTCTCGTGCGGGCTCGTATACAGTGCAAGCCAGTGCGGGCCGTTGTAGCGTGAAGGACACGGTAAACGTAGCCTACAAACCCATCCCGGTATTTTCACTTGGCCCGGATACCATTCTGTGCAACAACGAAACCCTGAGTCTGAATCCTACGGTGGCTGGCGGATTGTACCGCTGGAACGATGGCCAAAGCACTGCCCCCCGACAAATCGCTCAAACCGGGACGTTTTGGCTGGAGGTAAATCTCAATGGATGTTCGATCAGGGACAGTGTTGCGGTGAAGGTGGTTAATCTCCCTCAACGATTGTTGGGCAAAGATACGACCTTATGCGAGGGAGTATCGCTCAAACTCCAGGTGCAAGCTCCAGGGGCGCTATTTTTGTGGCAAGATGGCTCCAGTGCCTCTGCATTTACCGTACAAACTGCGGGTACTTTTTGGGCACAAGCCAAGGCTGGTCGCTGCCAGGTTCGCGATTCGATTGTGGTAGCGTACAATCCACTTCCACGCTTCAATTTGGGGCGTGACACGGTACTTTGTACTGGCGAAAATCTGACCCTGCGTGCCTTCACAGGAGCTGACCAGTTGCGTTGGAATCCGGGGACCAATACCAGCCCAAGCATCACTGTGACCAGTACCGGGGTTTATTCGGCTAGAGCAGTGTTGAAGGGTTGTAGTTTCGCTGATTCCATCAAAGTAGATTTCAAAACGATACCTACCATTGCCCTGGGAAAAGACACCCTGGTCTGCGACAACAAACCTTTCGAATTGAAGCCAGTTGTTGCTGGAAATGTGAAATTGCTGTGGCAAGATGGCAGCATGACGCCAACCTTAAGTGCAACTACTCCGGGTACGTATTGGGTCAAGGCCTTCAACGACCGATGTTTTGCCACCGATTCTCTCGAATTGAGTTTCCGGGAATGCATTTTCTTTCAGGCTTATACGCCCAACGCTTTCTCGCCCAATGGCAACAATACGAATGATGTATTCAGGCCAAACCTGGACAAACGCGTGCAGGTCAAGAGCTACGAATTTCAGGTTTACGACCGCTGGGGCGATCAGGTGTTCCGTTCAACTGATCTGGACGCTGGTTGGGATGGATTCATCAAAGGACAAGCGGCACCACAAGGTGTTTATTTGTACTGGTTCAAAATCGAATATGTGGATGACCTGGGTCCAGGTAGTTCACTCATTCGTGGGGAGGTGAATTTGTTGCGATAAGAGGGACGTAGAGACGCGATTCATCGCGTCTCTGTTAATATGTAGAGACGCGATTCGTCGCGTCTCTACAGCATTACTGAATGATCACCTTTTTGGTCATTTGTTCTATACCAGATGTGATGCGCAAAAAATAAATACCCGCACTCAATTGACCATTTTCATGCAAGGAAAAACCCGCTTGAAATTGACCAGCATCCATTTTCCAGGATTTCAGCACCTTGCCTTGCACATTCATTAAGTCAAACTGAAGCTGGGGGTGCGACTGGGTGATTTCCAAATTCAAGAGGTTCGACGCCTGAGAAACCGGGTTTGGAAAAACGTTGACGGCGGCATCTGGCAAGCCAGCAATGCCATCTCGGGTTGGCGTTGCCGTACGGCTGAAGTAGGCTTCGCCAAAAGCAAACGCTGCTTTTCCAATTTTTTCTCCAATCAATCGGCCTGGAATATCGTCGGCAGGAGGGTGGATGCCCCCCCAGATGCGGGAAAGACTGGATTGATCAGAGGCATCGCGGTAGGTGGCCCACTGTAATTTTATATCCACGCTGGGGCCTTTTTCAAATTTGAGGTATTTGTTTTTGGGCGCTAAAAATTCGCCCATTCCTCCCGGAAAATAAGGATCTCCGGTCAGCATAGTCAAGACTTCTGCACCCGTTCTGGAAAAAGTTGAATGGCCAGAAATTAGCCCTGCAAAGGGAGGCGAAACAAAAGTAGGCCGCTGATAAGGCCACCAGTCTTCTGCCAAAATCCAATTCACTCCAGCGTCGGTTGTTTCAGGGTTGGTGATGTAATTTGGCCCCTTCCAAGCGAGGATTTTAACTTTACCGAGGTCTTTGGCCTTCGCCCAGGTAAGGGTATCTTTGAGTTGTACCGTTTCAATCAAGCCTGGTACCAACTGTATGCCTTGTGGAGAAAAATAGGGCAGTTTTTTATCGCTTGACTGGCCTTTAGTGGCCATATAGCGGATGGCGCTGATGGGGCGAACGTAGTCGTACCAGCCTTTGATTCCCCAGGCTGAAATCGCCGCATCATGCAAGGCTCCACCCAAAATGAAATAAGTTTTTACATCCCATTCCAAAGGTTCCAGCTCGTTGCCTTGCCCCTTAAAACGCCGCTTAAATGCTGGATGATCTGCTACATAATTCACGAGTGTAAACCAGTGTCCAGGAGGGGTTTCTGAAGTTGGTCCATCTGCCCAGTACTCTGCCAATACCCGGGTATAATCTCCTCTTGGAACCATTTGAGGTGCATAGGGTTTGCCGGTGGTCGGATTGATGGCATGGCCTTTTTGCGTCACGCCACCTTCTGATTGTTTGTAAAAAGCTTTAAATTCTTCAAAAGTACGCGGCAACGTACCTGTATTGCCGATGGTTGCAGGGGAAATATCCCACATCAGGCCATCCAGTGGATCAAGATGTGCAGACCAACAGGATACCAGATTGAAATTCCATTTGTAGGCGTCACTAGTGCCAGTTCCATCAGCATTCAAATAAGGTGGTGGGCCTGGATCGTAGTAAACTGGATAAGAATTGTTGTCTCGATTGTACACGATCAAATCCTTGGTGCTGAGTGAAAAAGGCGTAACACGGCCCCATTCAGGAGAAAGAAAAGCCGGAGTGTTGATGGGCAATACATTCCCCGATTGATCAATGAAGACATCCAGCGATAGCTGCTGCCAACGGTTAGGATCATTCATTTGATTGCCGCTAAACTTGGTAACCAGTGGGCTATTCACGGGTTTGTAAAACAGGTTGGCGTATGCGCCTTTTTCGTTGGAACCATCTTGCAATCCGAAGGCAATGATTTGCTCGGCAATGTAATTGCCAAGAGCCGCTGGTGTACCAGAAGCATAATTGCTGGAGGTAAAATTTTTGTCGTAACCCAATTTGAGAAACAAGCTATCGAAGTAAGGAATACTTTTACTCGCTCCAGGAGACCCTTTAAAACGGTGGGTAAGCAAGCGATAAACGGCATAGCTTACCGCTTCATCACGGGCAGTCTGTACGTTTGCTGGTACTTTTACGCCATTGAAAGCACAGTTGTAATTGCCTACTTTTTTACCCAGAAAAAATGTTTGTGCATTTTGATCGTAAGCAGCCCAGGCATCGTACATCGCCACCGCCGTGTGGAACAAATTGCGGGCGTGTACGGTGGGCCGCGCAAAATCAATCCGAATGGCCGTCAACGTGGCTTCATTCCATTTTCGGGCTACCGATTTCTGGGCGGATAGTTCTACGAAAATGGCAAACAGTAGGAAAATTAATGAGAATAGTGTTTTGGTAGAATTGTGCATACTTGAGGTGTTTTAGGAATGAAAGTATTTCAAAATAGTTTCAAAGGCAAACTTATATAAAAAAAGGTCATATAAGTTATGATTTCTTCTTTTAGGAACGGTTATATTTTGGAATGAATAGCCATAACCTGAGGAATTAAGAGGTTTTTCTCATCATTGTTGATTACAAAATCAGCCAAACGCACTTTTTCTGCTTCTGGCATTTGTTTGGAAATCCGCGCTTCTACCTCTTCTCTTTTCGCTCTATCGCGCTCCATCACGCGTTGAATACGCAGTTCCAAAGGAGCGGCAACAACAATGATTTTATCCAAGGTACGGTATGAGCCACTTTCAAAAAGCAGTGCCGCTTCCTTGAGCGTATACGGTGCATTGTGCTGCGCAGCTTGCCAGTTCAGGCCATCCTGGGCTACGGCAGGGTGTACCAGGGCGTTGAGCTGATTCAGTTTTTCTTTGTCGTTGAAAGCGACCTGGGCAATGTGGGCACGATTGAGCAGGTGGGGTTCGAGAAATGCTTCGACGCCAAAAAGCTCGATGATGCCAGCAATCAGCACCGGATCATGGCTCATTAGGTACTTGGCGCGGTCATCGGCGTAATAAACCGGAATCCCCAGGGTTTCAAAAATCTTGCAAACGGTTGTTTTTCCGCTGCCAATCCCGCCTGTGATGCCGAGGTGTTGCATGTCGTCAGAATAGTTGAACAAAAAAAATCAGACATGCTCTTTGCAGTGGGGCAAAATGATCACTTATTTTTTTATCGCCCCTTTGGAGTCATGCGGCTTTGTTTTATCCAAAAATAAACTTTTTTAGTGGATTGTCAAAAATATTTTTCAACTTTGTTTTAAAATGAATTTTTTCCAATAAATCCATTACTTTTACCACAAATCTGACACCGCGCCCCTATGGCTAATTACCGAAAAAATCAATCATCTGGCAGTGGAAACGCAGTAAAAGTCGGCTTATTCGCTGCATTGATTACTGCTCTTGTTGCAGTATACAACTTTTTCACAAAATCAACTCCTCCCAACGATCCCAATACCAACCCAATCACGGAAGAGGTGATCACGCCAAGAGAAGAAATAGAGGACTCAGGCAATTACTTGCCTACTTCTACCACTGGAGCAATTGTTCGCCACAAGTACTACACCCTTTCCTACAGCGAAAACGATGAACAAGCGGAGTGGGTGGCTTATGTACTCACCCGGCAACGCCTGCAAATGGATTGGCAAGACCGTCCTGACTTGTTTGAAACTGATCCCTTGGTCAGAACAGGCTCTGCTACCCTGAGCGATTACCGGGGCTCGGGTTACGATCGGGGGCATTTGGCGCCTGCGGCAGATATGGCCTTCAATACCACCGCCATCACCGAATCTTTTTACCTGAGCAACATCAGCCCTCAGGTGCGCGATTTTAATCACGGCGTGTGGAAAGAACTGGAAGAGTTATCGCGTGATTGGGCCGTCAAGTTCAACAAACTGTACGTTGTGACAGGCCCCTTGTTGAAAGACGGCGGAAAAGGAGAAATTGGCGCCAACAGCGTGACCGTACCCACCGCTTATTATAAGATTTTACTAGATTTGTCTGAAACAAACCCTAAGGCAATTGCGTTTATCGTGCCAAACGAAGTCAGTTATGATCCGCTGTTCAAGTACGTGGTCACTATTGATGAAGTAGAAAAACAGACCGGAATCAATTTTTTTCCCAAACTGATGTCCCGCGATTTGGAACGGGATCTGGAAAGCAACCCCAATTACGACTTGTGGCCTTTCAGCAAAAAGAAATTTGACCTGCGGGTGAATAAGTGGAACAAAGAATAAAAGGGTTTCAGCACAAAATGTCATAAACCTTATAGACCTTAAAAGGTTTTTTTATGTCTAAAAAAGAAAAATTCGTAGAAGAAGTCACCCTGGGCTACACGTTCAAAGGGGCTTCGATACCGCTCGGAGGAGCAGTCCTTGATGGTCAATCGATTCCTGGCCTTACGGTAAGAGCTCCGCTGCGCATGTTCAACCGCCACGGACTAATCAGTGGTGCAACTGGTACTGGAAAAACGAAAAGCTTGCAAGTACTCGCCGAACAGCTTTCTGAAAACGGGGTTCCGGTGTTGTTGATGGACATCAAAGGCGACTTGAGTGGCATTGCCATGCCTGGCGAGCTGAATCCCAAGATTGAGGAGCGCCACCAGAAAATAGGCATTCCGTTTAAATCCGAAGGCAACCCGGTCGAATTTTTCACCCTTTCCCGGGAAAAAGGCGCGCGTTTGCGGGCTACCGTTACCGAATTTGGCCCTGTATTGTTTTCGCGGTTGATGGAGATGTCGGATGCCCAATCGGGCATTCTTTCGGTGATTTACCAATACTGCGACGATAAAAACATCCCCCTGCTCGATCTTGAAGATTTGCGCAAGGTAATTCAATGGGTTACGGGAGAAGGCAAAGCGGAAATCCAAGAGCGCTATGGCACGATGAACACCGTTTCTGCGGGCAACATCCTGCGCAAAGTTGTGGAACTGGAACAGCAAAAAGCCGATGTGTTTTTTGGCGAGCCATCCTTTGAAGTGGATGACCTGTGCCGCAAGGATGCCAACGGGCACGGGATGGTCAACATTGTTCGTTTGACCGATTTACAGGATCGGCCTAAGTTGTTTTCGACGTTTATGATCCAGTTGCTGGCGGAGATATACAGTACCTTTCCAGAAAAAGGCGACCCCGAAAAACCGGAATTGGTCATCTTTATCGATGAAGCACACCTGGTCTTCAACGAAGCGCCCGATGCCTTGTTGGATCAAATCGAAGTCATCATTAAGTTGATTCGTTCCAAAGGGGTAGGGGTGTTCTTTGTGACCCAAAACCCCGTCGATGTGCCCGATATTGTACTGAGCCAGTTGGGCATGAAAATCCAGCACTCCCTGCGTGCCTTTACTGCCAAAGACCGGAAGGCCATCAAGTTGGCTGCCGAAAACTTCCCAATTACCGAGTACTATACTGTGGACGAAACCCTCACCGAACTCGGAACTGGTGAAGCGCTAGTAACTGTACTCAATGAAAAAGGCATCCCTACGCCATTGGTGTACACCATGATGCGGGCACCTCAATCGCGCATGGATGTGTTGACCGATGGCGAGATTGACCGCATCACCATGCGCTCTTCATTGGTGGCCAAGTACGATGAGGTGATTGACCGCGAAAGTGCTGCCGAGATTTTGCAAAAGAAATTGGATTACGTGCGCGAAGCTGAAGTGCAGGATGCCCGGCGCGAAGAACTGGAAAAAGCCAGCAAAGAATCCAGCCGTACCAAGCGTGGCGAAAGAAGCTTTGTAGAAGATATTTTGCGCAGCCCTACCACCAAACAAATTGCGGGTACATTGACCAGAGAGTTGACGCGCGGCCTGTTGTCCGTTTTGGGCATTGGTGGCCGGAGAAGAAGATAGGATTTAACAAAAAATAGATAAGTGAAGGAATGCCGATGCATTCCTTCTTTTTTGGTTTTTATTGGGCAACATATTACTATTCATCACATAAAAATACTGTTATGTTTACCAAAACATTTTCTCCATTGTTATTGGGGTTGGTTCTCAACTCTATATGCCTTCTCAAACTTGGAGCGCAGGAAACCTGGACAAATGGCTACATCATTACAAATTCAGGCGAAAAAAAAGAAGGACAAATTCAGTACGTTTCCGGTAACCACGTCAACGAAATCTGTCATTTCAAGGCCAACAATGCTGCTCAAATTGAAGATTACAAACCTGGTCAAATCCAGGAGTATTATTTTGACCAGGTCAAATGCGCAAGCAAGTCGTTTGCTTTCGACAACAAAAGCAATGTAGTGTTTGCAGAGTGCCTGTTTGAAAGCGTCAACTACGTCTTGTACCGCTACAAAAGGCAGTACATTGTAGAAGACAAAACCTCGAATACTGAGCCTTTTCGATTCGGTTTTCAATCCCGGGAAGGTGAAAATGAAACCCTTGCGCCAAAAGCCAAAAAGGACGACGCCCGTTTGGTGGCTTTGACCCAATCTCTTTTAACAGCTTTGGGTACACCCGTGGAAAAACTGACCAATACCTTACCCAGGGTGGATCGCTTAAAGCAAATCCTGATTGACTACCATGAGGCCAAGAAAATACCCTACCAGGAATATATTGATGTACGCAGTGAGATGAATCTTACTTTCGGATTGGTAGAGGCAATTTTTACCGATGAATCAACAGCAAAAATATTAAGCTCAGACATATTTGAAAAAGGGGAAATTCCTACAGCCTATTCTTTCGGTGCTGCAATTCCTGTGACTTATTCTGCACATCCATCCTATGGTCGAATCTCGGTTTTGGCTTTACCTGGTTTTCGACAAATCACTTATGGATTTTCGCAGCAAGTAAATGCCCGTAAATACAATTATTCGTTCAAAGGGACTATCCTTCAGGTTGCTTTGCTAATGAAATATAACTTGATTCCTTACGGCAACAAGTTACAAGTGAATCTTCAAGCAGGACCAAATATACGCTGGTTGGTTGGAGACAATTCAACAATTAGTGAGACTTACCGAAATTCTAGCAGTCGAGATACCTTAACATTCAGGGAAACTTTCTCAATTAAAGGAAATGTGGATATTGACTTATTTACTGGGCTGGAGCTAGGTTATCAATTCAACAATGGCGGTCTTTTATACTTAGGAGTTCGCAATCATTTCAATCCATTTCGACGCACTTTTTATTTTGGAACAAGAGGAGTGGAAACAGTCATTCAGTCGCAACCATTTTCGCTTTTTTTGGGCTACCGGCCCAAGATGAAGTCTGGATTGGAAAAATTGAAATAAAAAAGCACAACAGGTGACTACGTAATGAGTCACCTGTTGCACAGTGGGTTTTACTTATTCAGCAAAACCATTTTTTGCGTAGCTGTAAAATCTGCTGTTTCTAAAGTATAGTAAAGAACTCCGCTGGTGTGAAGGTGCTCCTGTTTGAGGATCACCTGGTTGTTGCCTTTGGAATAATTTCCTTTTACTTTGTAAAGCATTGCTCCTTTTACATCATGGATGGTCAACACCGCTGAAGTTGCATTGGGCAAGTAAAAATCGATGGCGGTTTGGTCAACGAATGGGTTAGGTTTGTTTTGGTACAAGACAGCTTTGTCGCTGAAAGTTGCATCACTAACCATTAGTTTCACATCCATCAATTCATCTTGTACATTGTAAGCTTCTTGCGGAGTCAGTCGGCTATTGATCTTCAGAATCTGGCTCAAGGCGATGTTTGATTCTGCTTTCAGCATCAAGGTAAAAAGCACATCGTCACCACTTGTTTTGCTGATGGCGGTACTGGTTTGAGGTGACCGTACAAAGCTTGTGGTAATCTGGCCAGTCTGCGGAAAGAACCCAAAATGTTCCGCTTTCATTGTACCATTGTATTCGATGTTTTCAATTTTTGCCTGTGCTGGATCCACTTGCAAGGTAAACTGGTATCCTTGGATTTTGTCCAAATCCTTGGCTCGAATGCTCACCGCGTAGCGTTGTCCGGTTTTCATCGCTTGTTCTTCAGTTTGAAGATTCAATGCTTTGTTTCCGCGAACTTCGCTGTTTGCCACATTACTTACGATGGCACTGCTATTGATGTCACCCATCTTGATGGCGATGAAATTAGCCTGAACTTTGCCTGCAAGGTCGTTCACGTTGACAACCTCTGGGAATGTCTCAGCCCATGGGTTGGTAGGATCCGGGAACTTGTAGGCTGCATCCACAAAACGCCAGCTAGTTACATTGTTGAAACGCTGATCAATGTTGAGGATCAACTTGCGGATCTGAATCAGGTCCAGAGTAGAAATCGTCTTGGAGTTGTTGACATCAGCTGCAATCAAGCGATATGGATTGGTGATGGTCTGCGCACCCAAGATGTGTTTCTGCAAAAGAACCAAGTCAAAAGTAGTTACACCATTCAAGTGATCCTTGTCCAATTGTGCAGCTATGGTAAAGTCATTTCCAAGTTGCAATTGGGTGAAATTGAAGATACCGTTGGTGCTGCTGGTTTGATTCATTTGAGCACTTCCACTTACTTCAATTTTTACACCATTCACAGGCTCGGTGTCGTCGGTAGTAATGATACCGCTAATCTCTCCAGTAGTCACATTGGTTGAAGTAGGACATACTTTACGGTTGTCTTGAACTTCGATGAAGGTTACACAGAAGTCGTCGTTGCCGGCTTCATCCCAGGCGTGCAATTCAACCAATACTACTTTGCCTTTGTCTGTACAAGTCAGGTTGACGCTGGTCTTGTTTTTGTCTTTTGCCTCGCCGACGCGATTCAAAGAGTACTTTGTAACCAGTTTCAATCCATCCTTGGTTTCAGGGCCTTGTCCATTGCAATCGTAAATTTTAGAAGCAACAAAGTCGGTTGCCCAAACGGTCATCATACCGCTTCCGTTGCCATCAGGCATCAGGTCGGTGCTCAAACCATTGATACAGATTGGTGCAGGAGCTTTGCAATCTTTGATTACAAATGGAATCCGGGTTGGCAAACTTAAGTTTCCACATTCATCCCGACCAACCACAATCAGGTCATGGGTACCTTCTGGCAAATTGCTCACTTTAATCTCAAACTTACCGTTGCCCAAATCTTTGGTGCTCCAGCTAGGAGTAGAGAAGGTGATCATTTTGCTTGCGTCCAAAGTTTGGTTGGGTGCAATCATAAGGGATTGGCGTTCCAATTCTACTTTGTCGGTGCAATTGTCTTTGATAGATACCACCTTGGTGATGTTCGCGGTGCATGCTGTAGGATTTGTGCAGAAGGTATCTTTTACCCCGGTCACAACTGGACGCTCATTGTCGTATACTTTGATGATCTGGGTATACATGAAGCTGTGGTAGTATTCCTTAGACGCTTCGCACAATGCAGGGAAGAATCGTTCATCATCAGCATTTTTCGGAATTAAATCTTTTGACAGATAAAATTCTTCATTTAGGTTACGGTTTTCGTCGCGAACCAATACGTAAATAGGGGCTTTGCCATAGTTGCTAAACGTAGCACGATTTACAACGTATACATTGCCAATGGCCATTGGGTCACCACAACGATCGTCGTATACACACCAATTGATTACGGTATAGGTACGGAAAATTTTGTAACACTCATTGTCTGAAGCATCGTAACGCTTGTCCGAAACATTTACTGCCAGGATATCACAAGACAATTCATCTGTCAATACTGAATCCACGATAGGTGTCTTACAGTCTGAAGTTGCATCTTTGGGGAAGCAAATGTTGTACTCGTGAATTGCGCGAATGTAGATCCGTTGCTTACAAGTAATCGTGATCGGGCCTTTGACCGTTTGCTTGGTCAATTTCCAAATGCGATCAATGTAACCGGCACCACACTTCAGGTTTTTCTCTGTCGTGTAAACGGTATCCAATGCTGCACAATCATTTCCACCCGTGATGGTTACATCTCCGAATACCAAAGCTGATGCTTTCTTGCTGTCAATTTTTTCCAGGTTTTTGTCATCACAATCGATGGTAAAGTCCCATGGTGCAGCACAAGTAGGCGCAACTTTGTCTTCGATCAATAGCTCATCCCAGCAGAAGTTGGTGTTGCCATAGATGTCAGATCCCCACAATTCAACAGTAACCAATGCAGTCAAATCGCAGCAGAAGAATTCTACGATGTCTTGCAGAGGAGTCATCAATTTGCCACCTTTCAGTACGAAAGTTTCACCGAAGTCAGCCAAATCGCCGTCGCCGTTGATGTCAAAACCGTCCGCTTTGGTCCAGTCGCCATCTGCAGGAAGAGGATCCAATTTGCCGTTGCCGTTGGTGTCGTATCCTTTGCCAATGAAGCTAGCTGTACATGCTTCTGGAACGTTGCGACGTACTTTGATCCAAGCCAACTTACAGTTGTCCCATGAGCCTTCGTCGATGTCTTTTGCAGATACCTGAGCATATCCAGTGGTGTAACCATTGCCATTGCTCAAAGAGACATTCAATTGGTCATCACACTTCATTACAGGTGCAATCTTGTCTTTCACTTCGAAATCGAAAGTGTAATCGCTGGCATTGTAAC
>NZ_JBBAKG010000112.1:0-17588 GCF_040403615.1 Haliscomenobacter sp.
AATTATACGGCTACACCTCCAAGCAGCCTCTATACATTCACGCCACCATCAGGTACGGCAAGTGGAGATGTATTCAGCTGGGATTTTGGCGATGGCAATACCTCCGCAGCTTCATCACCACAGAACACTTACCAGTCGGCAGGTACTTATTTGGTATCGCTGTGCATCCAGAGGCCGCAGCCCAATGGAGACACTTGTAAGGTCAAACTCTGCCAGCAAATCGTGGTACAAACCTGTAGGCAATGCGTGCAATACATCAATGCGAATCCGGTAGATCTGGCAGTAGACATGAGTGCCTGGTCGTCGGGCAGCGGCCCGGTTACGTTTTATCCCACTACTTCTTTTGCACCTTTTAATGTGCGCATCACCTGGGATTTCAATTGTGATGGAAAACCAGACCAAGTCACATCTGGCAACTCACCCGTGACCTTCAATTTTCCATGTGGTCCCAAAACCATTTGTTACACCGTGGAATGTTTACAAAGCCAGCAAGTGATTTGTTCAACAAAATCATTTCGCAAAACCTTCAACATTCCTTGCCCACAAAACCAGTCGGAATGCCCAAATCTAGTGATCAATGGTGATTTTACTGCGGGTGATAACGGTTCTTTCAGTTCTCCTTCCTTAGCTCCAAATTGTACAGGCGCCTGTGGCACAGGAGCCTATTGCGTGGGGGATAACTTTAAAGACAAATGTAATTTGTGGCCAAATTCTGTTGATCATACAACTGGATCTGGGAATTTTATGAGTATTGACGGAGTAAGTGGTGGGACAGGACCATTTCAAGTATGGAAACAAATTGCACCAATAACGGTACAACCCAATACCACGTATAAATTTTGTTTTTGGGTGAAAAGTGTTTACCCCTTTGCTCAGCAGCAGCAGCTTGTTCTGGAATCGGTTATTAAAGATGCAAATGGTAATCCACTTAAATCAATGCCACACCCCATTCGACAAACGACACCTATGTGGACAGAATATTGTATGATCTGGAATTCAGGGTCAAATACTTCGGTACAATTGGTGATTGAACAAATGACCGCAGGTGCATTTAGAGATTTTGGCATTGACGACATTAGTTTTTGCTGTGTTGATTGTGCCGATTTTATGACCGACGCAATGGATTTTGGAATACAAGGCACCAGGGTTTCTGGAAACACCTATAAATTCTGTTTATCCAGCAACATCAGTGCCAATGATATTGTAAAATGGGATTTGGATTGTAACGGTACGATCGATGCAACTACGCATTGCGCCACTTTTACGCTCACACCGTCCAATACCCAAATTTGTGCCACTGTTTATCATGTGATCAAGCCGGGAGATACTTGTCGCGTAAAACTAAATACTTGCCTTCCCGATGTTGTCAATACTGATTCTTGCACATGCCAAAGCCCCATTTTTGAAAATGATGTCAAAGCAGGTTTTTCATGGGTTAAAAATCCTCCTTACACCGTGACATTTACGCCATATGGCTTGCTGGATAAATGCGATAAAGTGCAATGGAGCTTTGGAAATGCTAGCGCCCAAGCCAACTCAGTAGGAAATGCAAGCGTGAGCTATACCTATCCTTCAACACCTGGCAGCTACAGCGTATGCATGTTTGTTACCCGGACTGAGCCAAATGGCACCATTTGCAAAAGAGAGTTCTGTCTCCTAATAAAACTGGATGGCACAGTTGGTCTTACGGAGGTTGGTTTATCAAAATTGACTGTTAATCCCAATCCTACGCATAATTCCGTATCAATTTCAGTCCCCAACGCCTTGTTCAACCGAAAGCATTTGTTACGGCTTACTACCATCGACGGAAAGGTGGTAAAATCCATGGCAATTGAGTCAGCTGAAATGAAAATGGACATGGAAATGCTACCTGCGGGCTTGTATTTCTTGTACCTAAGTGATGATAAAGGCAATGTATTAGTCCGCCCGACTAAAGTAGTAAAGCAATAAAAATGGGTAAAAAAACCTGCCATCAAACTATTGCGAGGTAATTTGATGGCAGGTTTGTTTTCCATATTCAACAAACGGTCTAAGCATCAAACCTACCAGGTGGAATGTACTTCTTACAACTCGTTTCCAAAAGAAGGATTGTTGGTGTAGAGAAATTTGTGAAGCAGTAATTGACCGTTTTGATTATAGCTGTTGCTGTGATTGAGTGCTTCAAAAAACTGATTTTTGGACAATCCCGGCTACATCAATATCAAGTACGCTCTTGAAAAGCTTGGCATTGTCATATTGCGTTAACTTAAATGGTCTTGCATCTGATATTGCAAATACAAAAAGAAAATCAGCCGAAGTGCCAAAATAGAATTAACAACACCAAAACTTTAAACAAACGCGTAAATCTAAAACCTGTGCAACCCATTCATCTATTCATGGCTGTTATCAGCCTATTTGCTAGCCATTCATGCCTGTTTGCACAAAGCAAAACAATGACTTTGAAAACCGACCAGGGTGTCGGGTTTTATAAAGTCGAACCGAGTGGAGACAATCAGTTCATGGTCGTGTATGGCAAAGCATTGCTTTCAAAAAAAGCAAAAAAGAACGTGACGAAGTTCAACCAAGATTTAGAACCTGTTTGGAAACAACCGGTTTTTTATACAGGTGTAGAAATTGGTGCGTACAATACTTCTATCTATGCCAAAACGATGGCTTTTTCCCATTCCAATACAACGGACAAAACGACTTTTTCTTACACCAACCCAGCGGACAATACTACCTTTGATTACCTCTTCGGGATGGAACAGTTTGTGCAAATCCGCCCCGATGGTTCTGTGAAAGAACAATTAACCGCTATCCCAAAGAAAGAAGCCGAAAAGATTGCGGCTGTATTTACGGATGCGAAGGGATTGAATGTCCTGACCATCACTGGCGACAAAAAATTCCCGACGGGTTCGATGAATTGGTACACTTTTTCGCACGAGAATCTGTCGCTGACCAAGCGCGAAATTACCTTATCTGTGCCGCCAAATTCAGAAGAAATTGACAACTCGGACATTCAATTCTTCTCACGTATTGTACTTAATTCGGGTTGGCGTTTGAATGAAGCCACCGCTACAGGGCTGTATTTTTACTGTGGGGTGGATAAAAAAGACCCAAATAGCAAGTCTAAGTCGTCATTTTCAACTTATGTTGTCCCCGTTGACCCAACGGGGAAGGCAGGAGCAATTATTAGCCTGGATCAAAATGTAATAAAACACCAAATCTATTCACTCAATTATCAACAAGATGAATATTCTGCCTTAAAGGTCATTCATCCGCCCCTTTACGAGTGGAATTTGATTTCGGAAGGAACTTCATCTAAGGTGGTTTCAATTGCAAGTGAAAATGCTTATTTGGGAATTAAAATTGATGCAAACAGTAAAAAGATTTACACAGCAATCGCCTTTCGTAGAGACAGCGTAGCAGGCAAAGGCGGCCTGTCTATAGAGCGTGTAGAGGAGTCTGTTGCCTATTTGGTCTTCAATACCTACGATTTTGAGGGCCAAAAAATAGCGGGAACCCGTTTACAATGCGAGCTTCCCGAACTGGAAAAAGGAGATGCTTATAAGCAGAAGGCTTACCAGGTAGAAATCATTCCGCTGTCCAATGGGGAGGGGGTGCTTTGCAAACTCATGCGCAATGGCAATGGCTTGATCTGGGCATTTAATGACAAAGGAGAACGCATTCAGGAGCTTAAGATAAAGAGAAGTGCGTATAAGGCGTTGCGCAGTAAATATTATTTTGAATTTTTTTCCGTTCCCCATTCTTCCTTACAAGACTTTAGAAACTCACCTTATGTTTTAAAAGAAAAATCTCCAGCGAATCGATTTTTTCAGGCATTGACGGATGATGAAAAAAAAGCAGCTACTTATCATTCCTTAAAAGACTATGAATTGGTGTCTGTTTGGAATTCAAAAAAAGGTGAAATTAAATTCTATTCTTTTAACAAACAGTAAAATGTATCCCCATGAAAACACTTATTGCAATTGTCACGCTTTTGCTCTTTGTCACCACGCTTTCTTTTGGACAAATTAGCATTCGTGTATTCAATTATCACCCCACTGGTGAATTCGGGTTCGTGATGAGTCCTCTCACTAGCCTTGAATTGGGCTTACAAGGCCGATTCAGCAAGCGCATTGAAAGACGTTGGCGGGCGAATATGTCTTTGGTCTATTTGAGGATGAAACCGCGTCTGGACGTTTTTCCTGTTGCGGGATTCGCCGTTGATGGCAAAGGTTCAAGGGTTATTCCAGGCCTCCAATCTTTTCAGAAATACAACATTGCTCAGTTCATTTTTGGCTACGATTATGCCATCGTTCATAAAGAAAAATTCAATTTTTATGCTGGCTTAGACCTGTTAGGAGGGGCTGCAAGTGTTGACTACGAATTGGTCTATCCAAGCTGGAAAGACGAAACTTATCAAGGCGGTGGGGTGATGGTAGGTCTGCGCGCCAGATTGGGCGTCGAATATGCGATTTCCGATCATATCGGCGTCTGTATAAATACCAATCGCTCTGGTTTTTACCTCCGTGAACCTGCTGCAAAACTATGGGCAATTGATTACGGCTTGGGCGTTCGGTATACTTTTAACTAAACCAACTTCAAAACAGCAACTATGATGAATAAGCTAATTGTCAGCTTGGCTTTTATACTTGTAATGGGTTCTTGTCAGCTGGCCCTAAATGATGTGCAGGATTATTTCCCTAAAGTCAGCACGCTCTCCGCAATAGTTCAAGCCGATGGAACAGTATTGGTTGAAGGCTCCATTGATGCAGAAGGTGCCGCGGCTATTGGATACGTCGGCTTTTGTTGCAGTACCAAGCAAGAACCCAAAATGTTAGATTATCAAATGATCTCGAACGTGTCAGAGGGCAAATTTTCAGCCATTTATGAGGGCAATTTCCAACCCGATTCGGTTTATTATTTTAGGTCTTGGGCAAGCAACGACTACGGTTATGCATATGGCAATACCCTTTCTGTTAGCAAAATCATTGCTACAGCTGTTACGCCGCCCTGTACACTCGTTGCGAATACCTGTAACATCGGCGGCGGACAAGGTACTGCGCAAGCTTACACCGTAACGAAACCTGCCGAACTCAGTTCAGGCGATTGGGAAATGAGGGCAAGCAGCCCGAATGGACCAATGGTTACGCTTAAATTTGGCTCTACCGTTACTACAGGTGTCTTTACGACCGTTAATTTTAATTCACCGGACTCGAAGGAAGTGTTCGTTAGTTTTAATGCGGGTTTTATTGTAGGTAGCCTCAAAGCAGGCAGTAAGGTCTATGTCAAACGAATCGCATCCGGCGTGTTTGACATCTCTATTTGTGATGCACCCTGGGCCTTCAATAATGGGAATTCAGATTATTATTTCAATTTGCGGCTGAAAGGTGCTTGAGGGGAGGGGGGAAGAGTCAGGATTGGGGGATGAAATTAGTTTACTTAACAAATCGGCAACTCTACCCAAAATCTTGTCCCTACACCCTCCGTGGTACTAAAGCCCATCTTGCCTCCGGCATTTTCCACGATCGTTTTGCACATGGCCAGACCAAGGCCCATTCCTGAAGATTTGGTGGTGAAATTGGGTAAAAAAACCTTGTCCTGGATGGCCGCTGGAATACCTCGACCATTGTCTTCGACCATCAACAGGGCGGCTTTGTCGGCGGTGCAGGCGATGGTTAATTTGCCTGGGCGATCCTGAGGGATGGCTTGCAAAGCATTGATCACCAAATTGGAAACCACCCGCGCCAATTGATCCCGATCGGCGTATACCATGACTGGTTTAGCTGGGACGTGCAGACTCAAGCTATTCTGTTCCTGGGTTTGTTGCAGGTACAGCGTATGGATTGAACGCAGCAGTTCCACCAAGTCAAATTCTTGGGGCGAGGGGGCGGGCATTTGAGCATAATTGGAAAAGGCGTCAGCGATGCGGGTCAAGGCATCGATTTGTTCCAACAAAGTTTGCGCCATGCGCTCTACCAATTGAGGTGCTTCTTCTGGATTTTGTTTTTGTGCACGCTGGAGGAGTTGCACGCTCAGTCGCATAGGGGTGAGTGGATTTTTGATTTCGTGTGCCACTTGCCGGGCCATTTCGCGCCAGGCCATTTCGCGTTCGGTTTGTTTCAGTCGTTCTACGCTGGCTTCCAGGTCACTTAGCGCCTGATTGTAGGCATCTACCAGATCTCCCAATTCATCGCGATTTTGGTAGGCCAGGCGCTGGTTGCTGCCCAGCATCAATTGACTCAGGCTTACCCGGATTTGGCTGATCGGGGCGGTCATGCTGCGTGCCACCCAGATGGAAACCGCCGCTGCGATAAACAGAAAAAAGATATAAGAGGCTGTCAATATGTTCAAAAACTCATTGAAATTGGGCTTGCTGGGCTTTTGGAAATAAAAATAGGTAACCAGAAACACTATAATCAAGGCTCCCGCCACCAGGGAAAAAATGGCCAACTGAATCCTTAATCCCCAACTTAATCCGTTACGACGCGCCGTGCTGAAAACCCAGAACGGCAAATGGGCGATGATGATCAAAAACAAGTTGGCAAATAAAGTAAAGACAAAAGGGAATTGCGATCTGCTTACTTCAAGAGTTGCTGCGCAAAATCCAGCGCCCACTCCGGCCAACATGACCAGGGTTACCAAAATCCAGGTTAAACTCAACTCGTCGTCATCCAAATACATGTCGAGCAACAAAAAACTGGCAAAGGTGAGCAGCGGCAGCACGATTGGAGAAAAATTCAAACCCATGGCCAAATGGAGCAAAATTCCAATGAGCGAGCCCAAGGCCATCAAACTCAGGCGTTGTCGATAGGGAATGCTCCAGCGGCGGGGTTGTTTGGCCAGACGGTACAAACAAATGAAGGTCCCAATCAGCAACCAACTCAAACCCAGCATGATTCCCCAACTTTGCCAATACAAAAAATAGGGATGCGCCAGGTTCCAGTTTGCTCCGTAGCCATTGATTACCCACTTGATGATCAGGGCAAGAATGCTCAGACAAATTGACCCACTGGTGTAAATGCCCAGCGTAATTAGCAATTGCTTTTTCATGAAATAAACCATTGGCTTTGGTGCCTTGGGGTATATACGAAAAATTGTAAGAAAGGTTGCAAGAAAGGTTGCAAGAAAGAAGGTGTTCTTGAGCTTGAGTTTTAAATTTTGAGTTTACATCTCTTTCGTATCTTTGCTGCTTGCCGCAAACCACTCTATCGCGGGCTCGTGCAAATGAGCGTGAGGAAAGTCCGGACAACGTAGAGCGCCACACCATCTAACGGATGGGCTGTTGCTATTGGTGCAAGCCAGCAGCGACAGACAGATAGGGTCACAGAAAAGAAACTACCTCCAACGCGCAAGCGAAAGGGGAAAAGGTGAAAACGTGTGGTAAGAGCGCACGCGGCTCGATAGCAATATTGGGTGTGGATAAACCTTGTGGGTTGAAATGTCAAGTATACCTCAATCGGGCTTGCCCGGCAGAGCTGCTCGCTTTGCTTTTGCAAAAATGTTGGGGAGGGTAGGCAGATGGATCCCGGCCGCAAGGACGGGACTAGATAAATGATAGAGGCTGGTGCCTTCGGGTAGCAGAACAGAATCCGGCTTATCGGTTTGCGGCAATTTTTTATCAGCTGTCAGCTTTGAGCAGTCAGCTATCAGCCTTCAGCAGTCAGCTACCAAAATTGTAATGGGTTGACTGCTGATAGCTGAAGGCTGATAGCTCAAAGCTGATCGCTGACTACTCATTTACATCAGCAAAGTTGAACAGCAGCGAGAAGCGCAGCGTATTGTCCAGTGGATTGCGACGGTTGGTGGTAGGTACCAGGTAAGAGAAGTTCAAGCCAAATACATTGTATTTCAGGCCCAAGCCCAAGGTCAGGTATTTGCGGGCACCTTTGCGTACGTTTTCGCTGTAATAACCAGCACGTACTGCAAATTGCTTGTCGTACCAATATTCTGCACCCATCGAAAACATGAATTCCCGCAGTTCTTCCGAAAGGCCTTCAGGAGCGTCACCCCAGGAAGAGAAAATCGCAGCAATCGGAGATTGTTGCTTGTAATCCAATTTGGCATCATTGTCGGTATCGCAAAGCGCAGCCCCGCCCTGACAAGGAGTGGGTACCAAAAATTTATTGACATCGCCAGTAAAGGTCAAGCTGTTGTACTGATCCAGATTGAGCGTCCAGGCAGCTCCCAGACCAAAGTTGGCCGGAAGAAAATCCCGATCCGTACTGTTGGTATAAGACACCTTGTTGCCAATATTGGAAATGGCCAAACCAACGGTAAGGTCAGATTCGCCATTGTTGCTCAATTCGATGGGTGTTTTGTAGGTCAGCGAAAAATCAGCTGCACCAGCAATTGCAGGTTCAATGACATCCCCGCCCACTACGTTGCCCGCAGCTAAATTGGAGTAGATAAACTTACCCGTCACTGCGGCTGAGAATTTTTCGGTCAGCTTACGTGCATACGCAATAGCTACTTCAAATTCATTGGGCCGTCCAGTATTCAAAGCCGTACCGTTGATGTCGGTAAACTGAATGCTGCCCAGTGAAAAATAACGCAAACCAAAACCAAGGGTCTGCAAACCTTCATTGTCCAGTTTGCGGTACCCCGTCAGGTAAGCCATATAGACATCGTTGAGTCCCAACGAACGCAACCATGGCGTATAAGTGGCAGATACGCCCATTTTGTCTTCTGCAAAAGCCAATTTGGATGCATTGAAATGCATGGCGTTTGGATCTGCGGAGATGGCAATGCCTGCATCGCCCATGGCGCCGGAGCGCGCATCGGCCACAATCCGCAGGAAAGGAACCGCTGAAGTTACCGTGTTGGTACATGGAGTTCCATCAGAATTGAAAAATTTTCCACTGGCATCCTGGAAACATTGGGCGTTGATAATCCCGGTAAAAGAAAGAAGAAAAACCATAATGGCTGTCAAACGAAGTACTAAGTTCCTCATGAGATTTTTAGTTTAAAAATCTTTTGAATCGATACACCCTAAGCTGGAAACAAACACCGTGCCGTTTTCTCATTAGTTGTTATCGTTCCGTTAAAAAAATAGAATATTTTACTCATTGTACGAAAAAATGGCAATCTTATTTTAGCAAAACCAATTTTTCAAACTTACTTTCTCCCTTGAGGGTACTTCCACCCGGCAGATTTGCTCTGACTTTAATTTTATATAAATATACACCCCGCGCCAATTTGTCTCCGTAATCATCTCGTCCATCCCACTCAATGCAATCCCCTTGACGGAGCGCACCATCGGAAAGTACCGAAGTTTCGAGGGTCTTCACCAAACGCCCCGAAATGGTATACACCTGCACCAAAATATCAATTTGTTGATTGTTGGCACTGTGTTCAAACTGAAAACAGGTGCGATCGGTAAAAGGATTGGGGTAATTGAGGACGTGTTTGAGCGCAATATCGGCGGATGAAGCCACCACAAACTCGGTATAGCCCTCGCTGGAATTGTTGGCAATGTCCCAGGCTTTTACCCGAATTTTGTGGGTGCCTTCTGCCAAACTTGAGATTGGATAACGTACTTCCCCTTTGGTATAATCATCCAGTTTGGACTCAAAGAAGTCGTTGAGCAGCAAACTGTTCTGGGTGTTTTCATCCAGCACCCCTTCGAGGTCGTGGCCGATGCTGTTGCCTACTACGTTGATGCCGTTGTCGTCGCTCAGACTCACTAGCAAAAGTGGGTCGGGGCTGGTGATGCCACCAAACACAAAATCCAGGGAATTCATGTACACTTCTACTTCTGGCCCACGGTTGTCAGAGAGTCCGGCGGGACTGTTGCCCCCAATGGTCACTTTTTTGTAAGCTCCTGCTGCGTCTTTCATGCGAACGGTATCGGCAGCGTAGTAACTGATTTTGCCCAGGCCAAACGCGTAGTTGATGTCTTTGGGAACTACAAAGGTGAAACTGAATTTTCCATTGCGCACGCTGGCACGTCCCTTGAAAATTACATTTTTTTGCACTTCAAATTGATACCCCTTGGGGCTACCAGGATCCTGGCCCAGGGTAGAGGCCCGAAATGGTTTATCAAACACGGTAGGATAAACCACGCCATTGAAATCATTCAACACCGCACCTTGCGCATCGGTGATTATTCCTTCTACCGATACTTTTTGCAGCGCGCGCAAGGTATCGGTATTGTTTTGTGGAGATTTACCATTGATCGTGGTAGTTTGAACACTAGACTTCGGAATGGCCAGTCGCATAGACGGATCGCCAATCAACGCAAATTTGCGGGAATTGACCAAGGTGCCTCCACTGAGTTGGTTTTTGGCATTGCGCATGGCATCCCCAATAGTGGCTTCGGGGCCTTCTCCAAACAATTCCAGCAGTGCCAATCGGGTCAATGAAGCGTTTTCTGAAGCATAAACTGCTCTAACAGTTGAGTATAGTGCCACTGCTCCTCCACGTGGATTGAGCAATATTTCTTCTCCTGCGGTAGAGTTGGTGGCATCATCGTAGCCTGTAAACGAACAGGTAGCGGTCACCACCAGCGGTAAGCGCTCAAAATTGGACCAGTTTTGAATGTCGCGTACCTGCAAAATCCGTTCTTGAGCCCAGCCATTGGGGCCACCGTGTCCCAAATAGGTCATGACCAGGGTTCCCTTGAAAATGGCATTGTTGATGGCCTCATTTACAGCCGGATAGAAATTGCCTCCGGCAGAAGCGATCTGGGGAAACGCATCCAGGAAAAATTTATCCGGGTTGAGGGAGGGATATTTCTCGGCAACCTCCTGGGCGATTTCATTGCAATCACTCGTATGCAGGTTGCCATCTTCATCGTCTCCAACGAAAAGAACCCGATTGCGCCAGTCACTCATGGCTTGCGGAGAAAGGTCGTAATTGATGATTTTTTCGATTACTTGCTCTGCTTCTTCCCGTTTGCGCACGGTGAGTCGCCCCACCGTTACATTAAGTCGGCCATTGAGGGGATCAATCGGCGAATTGCTTTCTACAATGCCGTAGAAATCATCGGCAGGAAACGCATACAATGGATTAAAGGAGTCAGCTTGAAAGGTGGGGATAAAATTGCTGCCATACTTGTACACATCGCGTTGGTCAAAAGAACCATCTCCGACCAGTAACAGGTACCGAAATTGAGGATCGCGCAGGTAAAGCATTCTTGTAAAATCGCGGATGGCACTTGGATCCAGTCGGCCAGAAGAGAACTCGTTGTAAATCTGGTCTACCCGCACCACCTGAACGTCCATTTTGGAGAATTCGCGGCGGTGCCGGGCCAGTTTTTGGGCAGCATCACCAAATTCGCCAGCGGCATCGTATACAATCACCAAATCAGCAGATTTTAAGCCGTGCAGGTTTTGATTGTCAATTTTTCCTATTGCCACGGGATTCAGAAAACCTTGTTTAGAATTGAAAGCCACGAATTGGTGCAAAATCCCGGAAGCCGTTGCTCCAAAGGTAAACTGTGTGGCATTGCGGTTGCCTTCTTGCAGTTTCGGGCGTTGAGGGTCGGAAATGTCCCAAACCAGAACATCGGCATTCGCATTGCTGAGTTCATAGTTGGCCGCTGGAAAGTTCAGGGTATTCAAATCGCGAAAACCCATTTGATCGCCACTCATGATCAAGCGGCGCCGGACTTGCAGCTGAACGTAATCCAACCAGCCTTCACTTCCATCGCTGACCAGGGGATAGCGTACAACGGCGTCAATGGCATCCTGGCTGAGCCGGATTTTGCCGCGCAATTCGGCCCAATTGGCGTATTCCACCTCCGAAGCAGCCGAACCGTCAAAATAAAATACATTTTCAGCGGATTCACTTTTTAGGGTGGTTCCATTCAAATCCAGGGAAAAGGTTGTGCGATCCAGTGCGCGCAAAGCCATTCTGGCATTAACTTTTACATCTTGATCTACCACAAGATTCGGGAAATTAAACGCCTTGCGGTAGGTATATTCCCTGGCCACCCGGAAGTGGTCGCCCAACCAACTCCGTCCGGATCCACTTACACTGTTGGAGTTGCTTTCCCAGGATTCGAGGAGATTGACCTTGTCTTCCTCCAAATGTGCATAATCATCAAAAGTATTGGTCGTAAAAGAACTTACATTCACTGAGGTCTGGGGGGTAACTCTTAGTCCTTTGTCTGAACCAATCTTGAGGAAATAATAATTGCGGGTATCGTAAATGTTTTTGGTCAAATTGAATCCTTGGGTGCTGGTCTGGAAATTCCAGCGATCAGGCCCTTCGGCATAAAAAAGAATGTAATCTCCGCTGTCAAAACGGCCATCTTCTTCGCCAACTATTTGAATGTGGTTTTCGATGGCATCATCCAGGCGTGTTTCAGCGATACCCATCCCCAACATGCCACCGCCCTGGCCCAAAATTCTGATGTTTCGCGGATCGATTCTATCGATGTCAATTTTGAGTTGGTTTTTCAAAAAATCATAATTCAGGCGATGGACTCCAGTTTGGGTGACTGAAAATTTGTACAACTGTCCATCCCGCAAGGCAGAGTTTTCGGTAAATGGATCACTTCGCAATTCAGGAGTAGCTTCTGGACGCAGCGTAATCCGGATCTCAAACTCCGCAGCGCGCAAAAACTGACCTCCTCTCCGAATAATCGGTACAAAGTGGACTTTACCCAAAAACTGCTGGCGATCCTTTTCAACTTGTTGGAAAAACTGGATGTTTTCGCCTACAGCTTCTGGCTGCCATTGGGGGGGACGAGGAAATTCTTCCCACCGCACATTGAGCAGTTCTACTTCCAATCGCCCTGGGCCATCCACGGCAAATTCTTTGACGTACCAAGGTTGCTCAACTTGCGTTTTACCAAATACAGCCCCTTTGAAACTCCAGCGCTCTTTGAGGTGGGGTTTGGGTAAAATGACGGTGCCTTCTGCTTCCCATTGCAACGTCTCTCGGATTAAAAATGGAGAATTGCCGTACAGCAGACCTAAGAATAATGCCAAAATGGAGGTAATCGCGAAATTCTTCATAAATTTCAAACGTTTCCGCAGTATAATTGGATGTTGGTTAAAATAAATTTCTTTCGTTCAATTGCCCAGGTGTGTAGTGCAGTGAACGCCCAAAGATAATCTTAATCAGGCTTTCGGATTGTCAAATGCACTACCTTACTTTTTGATTGACACGCTTAGCTGCCGAAATGTTGACTGAACTGCTAAAAAATACATGATGAGAAAACATTTACTCTTATTGCTCTTTGTAGTCAGCTTTGTACAGATTCATGCTCAAGACCCCATCTTTAGTCAATTTTTTGCAGCGCCTTTGCACCTCAATCCTGCTTTTGCCGGAGTTTCGCACGCGCCTCGTTTCATGCTCAACCACCGCAACCAGTGGCCCTCCTGGCCAAATGCATATCAGACCTATGCCATTGCCTATGAGCAGGCTTTGCCATTTTTGAACAGTGGTATCGGTGCCAGTATCACTGCCGATGATGCGGGCAATGGCATATATCAAACCCGGCAATTCAGTTTATTTTACAGCTATCAGATCAAGGCCAATGACGACCTTGCGCTCAAATTAGGAATCGAAGCGGGTGCATTTCGTTCTCAATTGGCTTGGGATAAATTGGTTTTCGGTGATCAACTCGATCCAATTAACGGATTGGGCAGTACTGGAAAAGGAAATTCAACTGAAGAAACCCGACCCGGCAATTTGGGCAACAATCAACTCGATTTTTCAGCGGGTATTTTGGCCTTCAGTAAAAAATTCTACGGCGGTATTTCTCTCCAACACCTCAATAATTTCAATGAAAGCTTATTAAATACGGGCAATTCAGCACTTTTGGTGGGGCATCCACTGCGCTTTTCGGTGCACGGTGGTGCTCAATTTGATTTGGGGGGCAATGGCCGCAACGGACATGCTTCCTTCTTTGCCCCAAATGTTCTTTTTGTAAACCAGGCTGGATTTTCACAGCTGATGCTGGGAGGATATTTAGGCTTTGGGCCGGTATTTGCTGGAGCCTGGTACCGCAACAGCGGAAAGAACCCCGATGCGGTGATTGGTTTGATTGGTTATCGGTATGGGGTGTTGCGCATTGGGTACAGTTACGATGTCACCTTGTCCAATTTATCCCTGAGTCGTACCGGAGGAAGCCACGAAATATCACTGTCCGTTACCCTCGACGAAAGCCGTGCCAATCAACGGCGGCGCAAAAAAGTTGACATCAATGATTGTTTTCAAATCTTTAGATAAAATTTTTAGCTATTTTTGGCGCTTGTTAAAATACGGCTGAATTGGACAAAAAAATCGCAACCGTATACTAATTCGTAGAACCTTTCGTTCGGTATAAAGCAAAAGAATTTAGATCCAATGCCAATTCAGGTTGGTTTTTTCTCTAAAAAAATTGGTCAATTATAATGGAAAAATTGTTGAAGTTTGGCGCTTTCCTCCTTGTAGTAGCAGTGGTGTTTACCTCTTGCAAGAGCAAGGACGTTTCTTCCTCCACAGGTTGGAATTACAATGATACCAAGTGGGGAGGCTTTGAAAAGCTGAATTACGAGGGACAAATCACTGGCCCTAATCTCGTTCCGATCGAGGGTGGTACATTCACCATGGGGCTTTCTCAGGAAGATGTAATGTATGACTGGAACAACGTTCCTCGCCGGGTTACCGTGTCTTCATTTTATATGGACGAAACGGAAGTATCCAACATCGACTACCGTGAATATACCTATTGGGTAGACCGGGTTTATGGAGAAACTTATCCTGAAGTTTACCACAAAGCAGTGCCTGATACCATGGTTTGGTACGACGATTTGTCTTACAACGAACCAATGGTAAACACCTATTTCCGTCACCCATCTTTCGATGATTATCCGGTGGTAGGCGTTACCTGGAAGCAAGCTTCTGAATACTGCCTTTGGCGTTCAGACCGGGTAAACGAAATGTTGTTGATCAAGCGGGGCATCCTGAATGAAAACAACGAGCAAAAAGACGATGACAGCTTCAACACCGGTTCTTACCTGGTAGGACAGTACGAAGGCAATATTCGCAAAAACCTGAAAGACTTCCGTACGGGCGAAGAGCGTCCGGCACGGTTTGAAGATGGTATCCTGTTGCCAGAATACCGCCTTCCTACTGAAGCGGAATGGGAATATGCAGCATTGGCCTTGCGTGGCAATCAATCCGCAGAAGGGGATGAAAACTACACGGATCGCCGCAACTACCCCTGGAACGGTCAGACTGTACGCTACCAAAAGCACGATAAATACCAGGGCCAAATGTTGGCCAACTTCAAAAAAGACAAAGGGGATTACATGGGTATTGCCGGTAAGTTGAACGACAACGCTGCCGTAACTGCCCCTGTACGCAGCTTTTTGCCCAACGATTTTGGTTTGTACAACATGGCGGGCAACGTCAATGAGTGGGTATTCGATGTTTATCGCCCCTTGACCAGCCAATCCCTTCGTGATGTAGACAACCACGATTTGAACCCAGTACGCGGTAACAAATTCAAAACGGTTGAAACCGATGAAGATGGTCGTCCAGTTGAAAAAGACAGTTTAGGCCGTTTAAAATTCCGTGCCCTTAAGGACGATGAATTGGCTACCAGAGACAACATCCGCCGTGGAGACGCACTGAACTACCGCGATGGTGACAAAGAATCAGAAGCATTCTACGACTTTGAAATCCATACCTTGGTAAGCGATAAAGCGCGGGTATACAAGGGTGGATCTTGGGCCGATCGCGCATTCTGGCTTTCTCCAGGTGCTCGTCGTTTCAAAGACGAAGATGATGCCGACCGTACCCTTGGTTTCCGTTGTGCCATGAGCCGCATGGGTGGATCAGCTACCAATGACAAGCCAGGTGGCAACCAGTTTAAAGTAAAACAAAAACGCGTTGACCGTCGTTTTAAATAAGTTCCGATCTATGATTGGGTTAAAAGCGGTAGAGGGTGCTCCTTCTACCGCTTTTTTTTTTTCAGAAAACTTTCCGAAATTAAGTCTTACCAAAGCAAAGTTTTTTTGCGAAACCTTAATTAATTTGCCCCTCTGAACAGTGTGTATCAAAACGACATGGAAATTTCAAGGCTTTATCAACTGTTTCTAGGCGCAGGCAAAGCAGTATCTACCGATTCCCGAAAGATTGAACCTGGGTGTATTTTTTTTGCCCTGCGTGGCGATAATTTCAACGGCAATCAATATGCCCTGACTGCCCTCGAAAAAGGAGCAAGTTATGCAATAGTGGATGACCTCGATTTGGCAGAGCAGGATCGTTGCATTCTGGTTGATGATGTGCTTACTACTTTGCAAGATTTGGCCCGGTACCACCGCCGTCAACTCCATATTCCCATCATCGCCATCACGGGAAGCAACGGCAAAACCACTACCAAAGAATTAATTGCCGCAGTATTGGGCAGCCAATACCGCATTCATTACACCCAGGGCAACCTCAACAACCACATTGGCGTGCCGCTGACGCTTTTACAACTGGATCAGCAGCTCGAAGTGGCGGTCATTGAAATGGGGGCCAATCACCAGGGGGAGATAGACCTCCTGTGCCGAATCGCAGAGCCTACACATGGATTGATCACGAATATCGGCAAAGCTCACCTCGAAGGATTTGGAGGGATAGAAGGCGTAAAGAAAGGAAAGTCAGAGCTTTACCGTTACCTGGCAGAAAAAAACGGACTTGCCTTCGTCAACAACAATGAACCATTTCTGATAGACCTTTCCGCCGTAGTTAGAAAACGAATTTACTACGAACTCAGCGAAGCACCCGATCCGCAGCACAAGCCCTACGAAGTGAAATTACTGCAATTGCAGCCTTTCATTCGGGTCGCTTTTTTGGATGACCATGCGCAACTGATAGAATCGAGCAGTAAGCTGATGGGCGTCCACAATTTCCAAAACATCAAAACAGCGATTACGCTTGGCAAGTACTTTAAAGTGCCAGGTGAGAAAATCAAAGCGGCAATTGAGTCGTACAATCCCAATATGAATCGCTCTCAGGTCATTCCCTGGGGATCCAATTCCATCTTATTGGACGCTTACAATGCAAACCCCAGCAGCATGGAAGTTACGCTGCGTTCTTTTGCAGAAAATAGTTCGGGAAACAAGGTGGTTATCCTGGGAGATATGTTTGAGCTAGGCGATTCCGCACCCGTCGAACACGAGCGGATTGCACAATTGGCGAGTAGCTTGAATTTTGAACAAGTCGTTTTGGTCGGAAAACATTTTTCCAAGGTGGCACAACAACTGGGCTGTATACATTTTGACAAAGTAGAGGAATTGAAAAGATGGTTTACCAGTCAAAGCTGGGAAAACAAAGCGATTTTGATTAAGGGATCGAGGGGTATGGCCTTGGAGCGAGTATTGTGAAATGATGAATTTTTCGAATGACGAGTGACGAATGTGGAGATAGCTGTTGGAATTTTTTGTAAGTGCTAGACTTGGATTCCATTTAGGTGTACACCTGCCAACAAATCTTGAAGGCAACGCACCCAATTCGTCATTCGTCACTCGAAAAATTCGTCATTTGTTTCAATTCCTCAAGGGAAAAATTAATAGTAAGGCGACACTAAAAACTAATTCATTTCATTCAATTTTAAAGAGTTACCCGCTAGTCCAATGAAGTGTTGGTCACTGAGCGGAGTCGAAGTTGGTCACTGAGCT
>NZ_JBBAKG010000113.1:0-17586 GCF_040403615.1 Haliscomenobacter sp.
TAGATAAGACACTTGAAATGAAACGTTTACTTATCTAATCCTCTGGCAAAATGATTACTTATTTTTTTATCGCCCCTTACAGGTATTAAAACCCGACCTTATGTGCCTGAAAAATTACACTCCTTTCTTTTTTTATTCCTTTGTTTTAGCCGTCAGCTTGAGCTCTTGTGCGGTTCCCCAAGCCGTGGTTCGGGTGGAACCCACCGCGGATCAAAAAGTCCGTTGGGATTATGGTCAGGCCATTGTGGAGAAAAGTGTCGATAGCCTTTTTGGCCGGGCTGCGTTTGATCACGCTGAGAAAGAATTTTTGGTCTTCAATGTGGATGTAACGAACCTGAGCCAAAGGGATCTGCTGGTTGCCCCGGAACTTTTTTACATCACTACTTCCACTGGCACCCGCTACTTTGCCCTTGATCCCGAAAAGCAGTTGTTTTCCATGGAAGTACAGGAAAACGTTCGGGAGGCAAATGCCAAAAATGCGGCAGTATTGGCTGGTGTGGTGGCCGCAGCAGCGGTAACTGCGGTAGTCGTTTCGGAAATCAAGGATGCCAAAGAAAACCGCAACAACAACAGTAATTCCAACAACGAAAACCGCAACAACAATCAGAGCAATACCAATTTTCTTTTGTCCGTTCCCTTGGTTATCAATTCCAGCTCGGCTGATCAATCCATCGCTCAATCCAACATCGACAATTTTGAGCCCAATAGGCCAACCACTAGGGATCGTGATTTTTGGACGGATTACACTTTACGCAAAACCACCCTCGCTCCAGGGGAGAAAGCCCGGGGAAAAGTGCTCTTTAGCAGACAGGATGCCCTGAAGGATTTTTTATTGATGTTGCCGGTGGAGCAGAGTGTATTTTCTTTTGGATTCAAACAGAAGGTTTTTCAACCGCAATGACGCTTAGTAGTGGGGCAAAATGAACACTTGTTTTTTTATCGCCCCTTATGCGCTGCATTTTGCCCTATTATTAACTTTCCACTAATCTACTTTTAACATTCAGCTCATGTTGAATGTATTTCTTTGCTGTAATCAAAATTTGGTGGAAATTCACACACCTAAAAACAGCAACATGCAGCGTATCCTCTTTCTCCTGCTTTCCTTTCTTTGTATCCAGACTGGGTTTGCTCAAAAACCAGTGTTCGTTGTTGATTCCACTGCCATCAACCCCTGGACCAAGCGCCCCTTTGAAAACAATCCTGAAAATTTCCAATTTGCCGTAGTAACCGATCGAACTGGTGGGCACCGTGAAGGCGTTTTTGAAAAGGCCATCGAAAAACTGAATCGACTCCACCCGGAATTCGTGATGTCGGTGGGTGACTTCATTGAAGGGTACACTAAAGACCAGACCGAGATTGCCCGCCAATGGAAAGAGTGGGATGCTTTTATGAACAACCTGAAAATGCGCTTTTTTGCCTTGCCAGGCAACCACGACATTTCCAACGAGGTCATGCGCAAAATTTGGCTCGAGCGCTACGGCAAAGCCTGGAATCACTTCATTTACAAAGATGTACTGTTCCTCACCCTGGACTCCAACGACGGCGACGGGCTTAACCTCAGCCGCACCCAGATCGATTATATCATCAAGGCCATCAAGGACAATCCCAATGTGCGCTGGACGATGTTGTTCATGCACCACCCGATTTGGAATTACAAGGATTTTAATGGTTTTACAGAAATCGAAGCGGCCTTGAAATCCCGCCCATATACCGTGATGGCTGGCCACAACCACCAATACCTCAAAACCCAGCGCAACAACCGCAATTACTACATCCTGGCCTCTACGGGTGGAGGAAGTCAGTTGCGCGGCCCACGCTTTCAGGAGTTTGACCACGTCACCTGGGTAACCATGACCAACGATGGTCCCGAATTGATCAACCTTGCCCTCAGCGGCATGCACAACGACGATATTGTAGACGAAGTGGGACTGGCGAAGGCCAAAGCGATGCTCGATGCGGTGAATTTTAAACCACAGGTGCTCAAGATCAACGAGCAAAAAGCCCAGGTTTTGTTGAGCATCCAAAACGAGGGCATGGATACCCTGTTTTTTGACGGAAAATTGTACCACCACCACCAACTGACGCCCGATCAAGGCAAATTCAAACTCAAAATTGCGCCCAAAACCAGCGGGCAGCTCAATTTTGAATTTGTGCTCAATCCCCAAGGTGTATTTTCAAAAACCGCTCCATTGGAGCTGGACTGGCAAATGCATCTTCCTTCGCCAGCACTGGAAGCGCCTTACCGTCTGGAAGGCACACTGCTGATTGTGGTGGATTTTACACCACTTAGTCCTCAGGTAGACGAGCGCAGCATTTTTCTGACCGACAAAAAAGTGGAATTGAAAAAACCACAGGCAGGATTGAGTTTGCGGTATACTTTGGATGGGTCTGAACCGAATCTGGGTTCGATGACTTATCAAAAACCCATTGCATTGACTGCGACCACCACCTTGAAAGTCCGCTATTTTAATACCCAAAATGGCGCTGCAAGCGATACCTGGGAGCAGGTTTACCGCAAAGTGAGCCCCCTGGAACCCAGCAAAAACAAGCCCAGCAAACCGGGGATGATTTATCGCTACTACGAGGGAAATTTCAACGCGCTACCCGAGTTTAAAACCTTGAAGCCCTTGATAACAGGTGCGGTTCAAGACTTTAATGTAGAACGCCTGGCTGGGTCGCGGATTGATCATTACGCGATTGTATACGAGGGCTATGTGGACATTCCTGCTGATGACATGTATTATTTTTATACCCGCTCTGATGATGGTTCTAAATTTTACATTCAGGATCAATTGGTAGTCGACAACGATGGTTCACACGAAGAGCGGGCACGCGGCGGGGATATCGCGCTAAAAAAAGGCTTGCATTCTTTTCGAGTAGAATATTTTGAGGATTTTGAGGGACAGAGTTTGTTTGTGGGATTTAGTGGTGAAGACGGGAAAAGGAAACCACTGTTGAGTTTGCCGTTGTTTTCTAAGGAATAAGTTTTGAGAAAACGCAATGAAAAACGGCTTATCCAGGATTTGGGTAAGCCGTTTTTTTGGAAAGCAGTCCTATTTTATTTTCAACCTTAATGGCTTTGTCCGATGCAGTGGAGGTCTTACTCCAGTGAGATTTCCAAGACTTTTGCCAGCTGGGTTTCTAAATCGAATCTTATTTTAAACAAACATTTAAAAATAAAACATTTCCCTTGTTAAATTTTTGTATATTTGAAGTAAAGTTTTCTAATTATGCCTAAGGTCAACAGTGATTCAGAGGAGAAGATCAAAGCAGCTGCCAAAAAAATATTTCTGCAAAAAGGTTTTGATGGCGCTACGTTCAAAAACATTTCGGAAGAAGCAAAGGTGAACACGGCTTTGCTGAACTATTATTTTGGAACAAAAGAAAAACTCTTTCTTGAAGTATTTGATGAAAGTTTCTTTTTGTTTATCCGCTTGATCTATCAAATCATGGAGCAGGACATCCCATTGGAGGTCAAAATCTACTCCATGGTGGACAAATACACGGATTTAATCCTTGAAAATCCTATGATGCCGATCTTCATTACTTCTGAAATCCAGCGCAATCCGGAGAAATTGATTAAACATTTTGGGATTTTTAAGCAGCCGACAGACACTTTTTTGGCTCGACAATTGGCTTCGGAAGCCGCAAAGGGAACCATCCGTGAGATCGACGCACTTCAATTTGAAATGGCACTTTTGGGATTAATCCTGTTTCCTTTTATGGGCCGACCCATTATGAATTTGCGGGGAGTAGATACCGATCTTGCTTTCAAAGCTTTTGTTCTTGAACGAAAAAAAATTATCCCAGAAATGATGATGGCTTATCTAAAAACCGGTACGAAACAGCAGTAATTTTTTTCTCGTTTGATTGAACCAAAGTGTTTTTTTTACCGTTTATTTAAATGTTTATTTAAAATAAGTTTTTAAAAACACAATCGATGACTTTTACAACGCCTAATTTTAGACGGTCAAAGCGCAATTTATTCTTGCTGTTTTGGCTGTTTTTCACCTGTTCGTTACCTGCTCAAACGACGGTATTGCTTTCTTTAGAAGAGGCCATCCAACTTGCCGAGAAGCACAACCTCCAATTGAAAGTAGATACCGCACTGGTAGAAATGTTAAACTCCAAAATTGTGCAGGTAGACAATTTAAGGAAACCACAAGTTGGGTTAAACCTGAATTACACCCGGATAAGCAATAACGTTACCCCTTTTAGCGTGGCGTTTCCGACCGGGGAGGTTACGCTGAATCCTCAGATTTTAAACCAATCCTACAACTCGCTGCAACTAAAGCAACTCATCTGGAATGGCAAAAAAATTGCTTATGGCCTCGAGGCCTCCAAGAAGGAATTGGCAGCGGCAAGTTATGATTTGCAAAAAAATAAAATTACCAATGCTTACAATGTAACTGCTTTATGGTATAACCTCTACGTTTTAAAAACCTCTAAAAAAATCATTGAGGCCAACATAAAAGTGCTCAATGGCAACAAGCAGGATTTGGTCAACTTTGTAAATCAAGGTATCGCCATTGATAACGATGCCTTAAAAATCGATTTAGCAATCACGAATCTTGAATCGAACCTCAGCAACATTTCCAACTCCATTTCTGCACTGAACTTTAACCTTTGTATTTACACTGGTTTACCCACCAATACCACCTTTGAATTGCCAGAATTGCAGGAAAATGATGTTGTGGTCAATGCTAACCTGGACACTTACATCGCTGAAGCGTTGAGCAATAGACTCGAACTAAAGAGCATTAAAGTTTCTAGCGAAGCAGCCGAAGTTGGACTTAAGCTGGCAAAATCCAATTATTTACCCACCATAAGTGCCATCGCCAGCGCAAACTACAACTTGCCTGAGCAACGGGTTTTTCCCAATCAACCCAAATTTAAACCGACCTGGTTTGTTGGGGTAAACCTGAATTGGTCTTTATCCGAATTGTATACCAACAAGGCTAAAGTGCTGGAGTCTCAAAAATCCATTGAAAAAGTTCAATCAAGCTACAATCTTGCAAGTGAAGGCATTATAATTGAAGTAAATATGGCCTATACTGAATATTTGCAAGCTGCACAAACGATAGTCAACGCAAAAAAAGAAGTGGAACTGGCTACTGAAAATTTCAGGGTGGAGCAAAATCGCCTAACCGCATCCACCACCACGCCTATTAACTTTTTAGATGCAAATTCCAAACTGCTCCAAGCTCAATTGAACTTGAATTCCGCCAATGCTAACACGCAATTGGCCTTTAAAAAATTGAACAAAACATTGGGTAAATAAACCCCAAAAATAAACAATCATGAAAAAGTCAATCATTTACTCCTTTGTTCTATTCGGTTTTCTTTTCGTCAGCTGCTCTGGTAATCAGACCACTGATAATGCTCAATTAGAGGGTAACATCAGCCCGATAATCCCGAAAATCAACGGTACCGTTGCCTCCGTTTTGGTGGAAGACAACCAAGCGGTTAGTGAAGGGGACACCTTGGCCATATTGGATGATGCCAGCTACAAAATTGCTGTAGCGCAGGCGCAAATAGCTCTGGAGCAAGCCCAACAAAATGTCAAATTATCCAGAAACAACAGCAACATCTCAGCTGCTTCAGTATCTACAGTCAAAGCGAATTCAAATGCGGTATCAGCCAATATTGCTTCGGTAAATGCAGGCATCGAAGCGGCAAAAACCAGGCTTGAGTTGACGACCAAAAACTTTGCCCGGTATGAAAAACTGTTGCAACAAAAATCAGGAAGCCAGCTTCAGTACGATGTTGCCAAAGCTGAAAAAGAAGGAGCCGAGGCCCAATTGAAAATTGCCGAAAGTCAGGCCAATTCTTTGGCAAAACAAATAGACGCCTCCAAACAACAAGTAGCAACCGGACAAGCAGAACTCGCTTCTTCAGTGGAAGGCATCACCCTGACAGAGTTGGCGGTGAGGCAAGCCGAACAGAACTTAGAAGCCGCCAAACTGCTACTGTCTTACTGTGTCATCACTTCCCCCGCTAGTGGAATAATCTCAAAAAAGAATGTCCAAAAAGGGCAAGTGGTTTCAATCGGACAACCATTGATGGCCGTAGCCGACAACCAAAAGATCTGGGTAGTTGCCAATTTCAAAGAAACCCAAATCGAAAAGTTAAAAATTGACCAAACGGTTGACATCAAAATAGATGCTTACCCCAAAAAATCTTTTCAGGGTAAAATCGCGTCTTTTTCCCAAGCCACAGGCTCAAAATTCTCGTTGTTGCCTGCCGATAATGCCACTGGCAACTTTGTAAAAGTAACCCAAAGAATTCCAGTAAAAATAGTATTCAATGAAGCCCTAAGCGCTGATTATCCTTTGCGGGCGGGTATGAGTGTTTCGGTAAAAGTGAAAAACCAATAAAGATGGAACAGGCAATTGACACAAAGCCGACTTATGAAGTGGGCGCAAAAAAATGGCTGATTACCATCACCGTGATTACCTGTGCAATCATGGAGTTAATTGACACTTCGATTGTAAACGTTGCAACCCGCCAAATTGCGGGCAACCTCGGCGCTACCATTGAAGAAACGGCGTGGGTCATCACTGCTTACGCCATTTCGAATATCATCATCATCCCGCTAACTGGCTTTTTGAGTAATTTTTTCGGTAGAAAAGTATATTTCACTGCATCGGTTGTACTGTTTACCATAGCCTCCTTTTTGTGTGGTGCATCCACCTCGATTTGGATGCTTGTATTTTGGCGGTTTATCCAAGGTATTGGTGGTGGTGCTTTATTGGCCACAGCTCAAACAGTACTGGTAGAGACATTTCCACCGGAGGAAGTTGACAAAGCCAATGGTATTTTTGGGGCAGGGATCGTAATGGGGCCTACCTTAGGGCCGGTATTGGGTGGTTACTTAACGGATAACTTTTCCTGGGGTTGGATTTTCTATGTCAATGTTCCGATCGGGATTATTGCTACCTACCTATCTTGGAAACACATCAAGGGTACTAAAGCCAAATTGGTGGGAAGAATTGATTATTTGGGAATTCTCTTTTTAATTATTGGAATTGGTGGGTTACAAATGGTGTTGGAAGAAGGAGAAAGAAAAGACTGGTTCAACAGCAATTTCATACTCACTCTTTTGGTATTGTCGCTTACAGGAATTATTGCTTTTGTAATCAGAGAGTTAACTGCCAAAAATCCAGTAGTAGATTTAAGGGTTTTAAAAAACAGAAATGTAATTGTAGGCTGTGCCCTGAATGTCGCTTTTGGCATCGCTATTTATTGCTCAGTTTTTTTATATCCCGTGTTTGTTCAAGGCTTTTTGGGTTGGAATGCCACCCGAACTGGGCTGTTGATCTTACCAAGCTCGTTTTTAACGGGGATGTTAATGGGGCTAAACGCTACACTTTTACAAAAAGGGATAAGCCCAAAAATGTTGGTCATCTTAGGCTTTTCCGCGGTAATTGGCTACGAAACCATTACGTACTTTTTGGCAACGCCTACCTCTGGCGAGTGGGACTGGTTTTGGCCGCAAATGATTAGAGGCTTTGGCTTTGGTTTCATATTTGTTCCAGTAGCAGGTTTAACCATATCTGGCTTGAAAGGCAATGATATTGCCCAGGCATCGGGACTTTCCAATATGTTACGCCTATTGGGTGGTGCCTTCGGTATTGCCATAATCAACACCTTTGTCACCAGAAGATTTGCGGTACATAGAAATGATTTAATCAGCAACGTTACCTTGTACAACCCAGAATCCAATGAACGATTCTATAATTTAGTGCAAGGCTTTCAAAGCCAAGGAAAATCCATCCAAGAGGCCCAACAAATGGCAACAGGAGCAATGGAAGCGGCAGTTTCGTCCCAATCAGCAATCATTAGTTATGCCGAAGGCTTTTTAATGATTGGCATCATCTGTGCTTGTATTCTTCCCTTGGTATTTCTTGCAAAAATCAAAAAAGGGGAGTCGGTTGATTTGGGTTCAGTACACTAATTTGACGCGCTGGCGTAAGTGTCTCCACACCTACGCCAGCCCTATTTACCTTCTAAAAACGCACTAGACTTCTTGTAACAGGAGACTACTTGGCTCAAAAATGGCCACAAGATACCCTGACCTCATGACCATTTTCTTAATGAGTATAAGACTAGGCAAGATTGCTCCACCCCTGGGCGCCGGACGGATCTAAGTATATTTTTCCAAGGATTGTTATCAAATCGATTTAAAAACAGTATGGATTCCGTTTGAAAACTCAGCATCTTTGCTTGACAAAATGTAACTTTGTTTTAAAATTCCGCTATGCTTGGCCTCAATACTCAGTTTGATTTGTTCTATCCGCTTCATGTCAATGCCAGCATGGAAGCAGATCAAGAGCTGAGGCAATCTTTTGATGCTATCAAAAAAATGGTATACCAATTCCTCGAAACCGATGTGAATATCGAGGAATTAGTGAATCAACACATGAACGACTTGTTTGCCTATCGTATGTTGGGTATCAAGTGGATGCAGCACCATCCGGTGCAAATTGATCGAGATGAACTTTTGGGGCAGGTCGATTTTATTGGAAATGACCAGCGCTTTGATGTGCTTGGTGAAAATGTGAAATTTGCCATTCGCACCAATTTCCGGACGGTCAAACGCTTCATGGGTGAATCAAGCTTGTCGCTGAATATTGCCAACCTGCCCGACATTCCTCAAGTATCCTATACCGACCTTATTTCTTTGTTCAATGCATTTGCTCCTGGTTCGATTTTTGACAAATTGCTGAACTTGCTTGATTATTCCATCCACACCGAATTTGGCATCATTGCCAGCTTTGTCATTCGCCTGGAGCGGCTAAACATCACTGATGCCAAACTCAACATGCTGGAGCGCTACGTAGCTCGATCAGTTCAAAAATTTGGTGCCTGTGCCAGGATCATTGCACCTGTCAAATCCACCATGCCCGAGGTAGTAGAACCCAATCCTGATGAAATCACTCCGGAGTGGGCAGCCGAAGAATTCATGGTTACAGAATCGGCCTTAATGGATGGCCTGGAAGACTACTAATCCCGTTATGTTTAGACCGCTCAAAAAAGAAATCTATTGGGTAACACTTGGAAATCCACCTAAAGAAGTGGTAGGCCATGAACAAGCTTTCACTCGCCCTTGTCTTGTGGTACGCAGTGGACACCCTTCCCATGTGGCCATTGTGATACCCATTACCTCTAAAACTCCACCTTCTAGGCATTTCGCCGCCGTACACCTTCCTGAAGGTATCGATGATTCGGGGAAAGACAGCTATGTACTTTGCTTTCAAGTAAGAGCTGCATCTTATCAGCGATTTGGCAACAAGATTGGCGAGTTAAATGATGATACCTACGAAGAAATACTTACTGTGTTAGCTGATTATATTGGATTATGATAACAAACCAATATAATCAAATTCATACTCGAATTCTATCGCAAAGGACAGCTTAGAAATGATGAAAAAAGTCTTTTTTCCAAGAGAAGAAAAAATGATCATAAGATGCACTGACCTCATGACCATTTTTTTTGCGTATAAGACTAAGCAAGATTACTCCACCACCAATTTTCCAGACCAACTCAGGTTGGGCAATGTCATGCGCAGCAGATAAATTCCTTTTTGCAAATGATCCACGGGCAGTTTGAACTGGTTCATTCCTTTGTCGAGTTGCACCGAAGTGGCTTTGCTCAATTCCCGACCGTTTAGGTCGTACACTTGAATCAACGCCGCCCCGGCTTGTTGCGTTTCGTAGGCTAAATAGGCTTCTCCTTGGCTTGGGTTGGGGAAAATGCGGGGTTGAGCCAAGGAAGTTTGTTCAATGACCGACAGCTCGTTGTTTGAGGCAAAACCAAAAACCTTGACCAATTGGCAAGTGCTGGCTGTGCCGCATTTGCTGGTCACGGTAAGGCAGATGCGGTATGGCCCGGTTGGCAGATCGATGGTATCGAGTGCTGCGGTAGAGGTTTGGCCGTTGCCAAAATCCCAGGCGTAAGTGGCACTGTCCTGAACTTGCGCTGCCACGATGACTTGATTTTTATTTTTGCTCACTGTAAAAGCAGCCTCTGGCTTGTTACAAGCGCCTGTTTGTTTGACGATTACGGTCTGGCTTTCGCTGCCGCAAGTGAACGTGAGGATCTCCTGGCGGTTGCCTGGTTCGTCTTTGCGGTACACTTTCACTTTGGTCGTTCCTGTAGTATTGCCATAAGGCGTAGAAAGCTCTACCCAGCTTTGAGTAGGGGCTGCACTCCAGGGGCGAGTGGCACTGATGGTTAGGGTTTGTTCACCGCCTTTTCCGGTATAGTCAAGCACATTTGGGCTTACGTTCAAGTTGCAAGGTATCGGATTGCAGTTGAAAGAAATGTTGTAGTTGGCTTGGGTCATGGCCATCCGGGCATCTACGGCAATGTAGTAAGTACCAGCAGGCAAGTCTTCGAGCAAGGTTCGGCGAGTGGTTTGATTGCCAAACTCTGGACTTTTGCCGAGGCAGAAGCGGGCTTCCACAAAATTAATGGTGCTGACGGGTTCCGCACAAATTTCACCTTTGATGAGCGTCAACTGCATGTCTTGGTCAGCGATGAGGACATTCATTTCAACAAAAAGCCTTCCTGGTTTGTCGAGTTTGATTTTGTAGACCTTGTCATTGCCTTCTGATTCGTATACTGCCGAGCCACAGGTGTAGCGCCATACGTCATTCCGTCCGTTGATGGTGCTTTGGTTGCTGAGTTTGTCCCCGCATTTTACAGCAATTGCCTTGTTGCACAAATCGTGAAACCCGCATTCTACGGTAAGATAGAAACGACCCCGGTCGTACTTGCTTGGCCCATCGATGATCAACAAATAGGTGCCGGCTTCGAGTCGGGCTACGATCTTTTTTTCTTTGTGGTTGTCGGGGTTGGTATAAGCTTGAGCGAGACAATCTTTTTTAAGGACTTTGGAATAGGGTGCTTTGGGATCGCAAACATCCTTGATCAAAAATAGGTCCAGGTCAACCCATTTGTCCAGAATTTTCATATCCAGACGCACTTCCGTGTATTCCTTGATTTCCAGGCGGTATACTTTTTCTCCGGCATACAATTCTGGTTTGTTGCTGAAGCATTCGTATTCCGTCAAGCGATTGGGTTCCAGATTGGTGTTGCCGCTGATGTTGCTTCCACAAGCAATGGTGGGGATGTTGAGGTCGCAAATTGTCCCGATGTTTTGGTTGTTTTGCGCCTGCACACCAAGGTAGCAAAGCAGCATGAATACAAAAGAGAGTAGGGTAGAAGTTGAGTTCCGCATCAGATTAGTTTTGGTGATTATTGTTCAGCGGAGGGACGCACGATCACAAAAGTAAGCTTTTGCAACCAGCAGTCTTCTACCGCAATAAGGCTATTTTTATCCAAACACACTCAAGTGTAAAAGACGCGAAAACCAAGTAAAGCGTTTGCTGCCAGATTATTTTTTTACCTGCCCTTTAAAGACCAATTTAGCCGGCCCACAGAGCCATATCTCTTTGAAGTCTTGCTCGGTTGCCGTATATCGAATGGCCATTGCGCCACCTTTCACCTGAATGGGTACTTCATGCACCCCGTGCTGGCCGTTTCTTTGCAAATGGTAGGCTAAGGCTGCTGCGGTTACGCCAGTGCCGCAAGCGAGGGTTTCGTCTTCTACGCCACGTTCGTAGGTCACCACTTTCAGCCCTTGATCCGTCACTTGGGTGAAATTTACATTGGTGCCTTCCGCTTTAAAGCGCTCGTTGTAGCGAATGGCGCGCCCAGCTTGTACCACGTCAATTTGATCCGCGTTTTCCACAAAAGCAATGTAATGTGGTGATCCAGTATTGAGGTAGTAAAAACCACTGCCTCTTTCTACATGTGTTACATCGATCATTTTTAGTTCCACCCATTCAGAATTGCTTACCTTGGCATCGTGCGAGCCATCTACCGCCAGGAAATGGCAACTTTCGCCTATTGCCGACAAATGGTGGGCAAAAGCCACGGTACATCTGCCTCCGTTGCCGCACATGCTGCCCTCGCGGCCATCTGAATTGAAGTAAACCATCTCAAAATCAAAACCTGGATGATTTTGCAGTAAAATGAGCCCATCCGCGCCAATTCCGAATCGACGGTCACAAAGCTGCTCAACCAATGCTTGATCACTCCGTAGAATCCATTGGTGCTGGCGCTGGTCAATCATGATAAAATCATTGCCAGCTCCCTGGTATTTGTAAAATGGAATGCTTTCCATATCTATTAATTTACCTTATTAAGCTTTCAACCTTGCAAAAGTTGCTAAAATGTTAGATTTTGTGAAGTGTAGCCGTTAATAAAATCACCACATGCTGAAAAAACATCTTCCGACCGTACTCGCTTCCTTGTTTAGTGCTTTGCTCGCAGTTGCAGTATACCGTTTTTTTGAAAAACCTCGCGAAGTCATCATTCGTGAGCCAAGTCCAAGTGCGTACCGTTCGCAAAATGTAGCGCGTGATGGCATTACCTCGGGCGCACCCATTCTGCCTCAGGCTGCGCCCACTGAGTTTACGCTTGCTGCAACAATCACAACGCCCGCTGTAGTGAATATCCAAAGCATCAATACCGGAGGACGTGGACTTTTATTTGACGACATCTTTGGTCGGGATCAGGCGCCACACGGAGGTGCTTCTGGTTCGGGGGTAATCATTTCCAAGGACGGATACATTGTCACGAATCACCACGTGGTAGCAGATGGCGACAAAATCAGCGTTTCGTTTAGTGACAACCGTGAGATGGAGGCTAAGCTAATAGGCAGCGATCCATCTACCGATTTGGCACTGATCAAAGTAGCTGCTGAAGACCTGCCATTTTTGGTGTTTGGCAACTCCGATTCCGTGCGCATTGGCGAATGGGTATTGGCGGTAGGCAATCCATTTGACCTCGAATCCACGGTAACTGCGGGTATTGTAAGTGCCAAAGGCCGCAGCATCGATGTGTTGAGTGCACAGGACAAAATCGAATCGTTTATTCAAACCGATGCAGCCGTAAATCCAGGCAATAGCGGCGGTGCCCTGGTCAATACTGCCGGAGAATTGGTAGGGATCAATACGGCCATTCTGACCCAATCCGGGCAATACGAAGGTTACTCTTTTGCCGTTCCGGCCAACCTGGTGCGCAAAGTCATTGGTGACCTCAAAAGTTATGGCATCGTACAGCGGGGCTTGATTGGCATTCGCATTGAAGATGTAAACAGTGATTTGGCGCATGATCTGGGGCTTAAAAGGGTAGAAGGTGTACACATAACCGGGGTAACGCCTGGCAGTGGTGCCGCAGATGCCGGATTGCGCAGAGACGATGTGATCTTAAGGGTCAATGGGGTGAAAACAGCTTCCATGCCGGAACTTCAAGAGCAAGTTGGCAGGTTTTCGCCAGGGAATGTGCTGAAAGTAGAATATTTTCGAAAAGGCAAAAAATCTATTGCAAGGGTCACCCTGAAAAGCCGCAGCAATCGAACCAGCATTGTGCAAGGTGAAGATGCCCGGCTTTTACAAAAAATAGGAATTGAAGTGCGTCCCTTGAGTACAAAAGAAAGAAAAAAGCTTCATGTAGATACTGGTCTGAGAGTGACCAACGTGTTTCGCGACAGCAAGATCGACCGCACCAATTTGAAACCCAATTTTGTCATCACTCAAGTCAATGGTTTTAACATAAATACGGAATCAGACCTGGTGGCCGCTTTGCGCAAAGCCAAAAAAGAAGTGAAATTGAAAGGCGTATACGAAGGCATTCCAGATCCATTCTATTACGTGTTTGACCTCAACTAAAGCCCCATTCAACCCTGCGAAAAACTATAAATTAATCACTTAGCTTAATTCAGACCCAAAATGACCCAAAAACTTTACTTGACACTTTGCCTGTTGTGTACCATTTGGACTTTACAAGGCCAAATTTCGCTTACCCGCAAGGATTTTACCATTTCAGACAATCGGGCAGACACCATCATCAATCAGGTGATGCAACGCAAAGCATTTGCAAGTCCTAAGGGCGGAAACAATCAGTTTTGGGATTATTCCAATACCCTTGACTCGGCCATCGCCCCCATTCGCTTTGTGACCTCTATCCTCGATCCGTTCTACGTGCCTTTTGAATTTCCCAAGGCTACTGGCGCTTATATTGCCACTTACACCTTTGGCCCTTTTCGGATCACCGACAATTACCAATTCGAGCGCTATGGCGATGACGGGTACTCGATACAAGGCACGGTTTTTTCAGGAGGCCGTTTTTCTTTGAAAAGTTACACCGGGTTTGCCACTGACTCGGTTATCCTTTTCCCGAAGGTAGACAATTACACTTCAAACCCCTTGTACTACTACAAATTTCCGATCAATACCAGCAGTCGCAGTACCTGGAAATACCGCAATGTCATCAATTTCAATTTGACGGTTGCCCTGGTCGGATTAGACCGGTCTCCAGGGAAGGTTGTAACCAACCAAGTGCAAACCGACTCTACGATTGGATGGGGAACCTTGCGCCTGCGCAATCCAAAAGGAGGATCACCGCTGGATTTTGCGGTTTTGTTAGTGGAAAACACAGATCGATCACGAGATAGTTTTTACCTCTCTTCCACCCCCGCGCCCGATTTGCTGCTCAATGCACTGGGCTTGAAACAAAATGCCATTCGGATCAACAAGTCTTATGCCTTTTATGGCGCAAGGTTTGCTTCCTCAATCCTGTCCATAAACTACCGCAACGATACCTTGATCCGGGTAACCCGCAACGTAAATCCCGTGCGTGGCCTGACCACCGATTTGCGTGATTTGAAAAATATAGGGGTAAAAACCAGATTGTACCCCAACCCAAGCCAGGGAAATATTGTATTAGAGTTTGAGAAGAGTGAGTCTGAAGATTGGGATGTACTGGTATACAATGCCAATGGGCAAATGGTGGGTTTGGAACGAATAGCTGCCCCAATTGGGAAAGTAAACTACAACTTGTTGCTCAAACCCAGTTTGAACAATGGTACTTATTTCTACCACTTGTTGGATCAGCGTTCATTGATTCGCAGCAGCGGTACTTTCGTATTGCAACGGTAGGAATTTGCAATTGGGAGAAAACCATTTGCCAAATTCAATGTTTGCCTTGCAGGGCAATCCGATACCAATTGACACAATGTCTAATGTATGACCCATTTGTTTCCTGACTCAGTTCTTTCCAAATCACTTCATCAACCAAAATTTCCTTAGAGATGAATTATTTTTTGATCTCCTCCCTTACCGTTGTGTTGAGCTTCTTTGGCATTTTTCAGCCAATGAACTTCAATACCGTTGCTACCAATCCAATAGATGCCCCCATGCCCATGTGCCACGGCGTAGGCGACGATATGGCGGTATTTGTGAGTAATCCAAAATTTGCAGCATTCCACCCTGCTCCACAACCTTTGGTATTTGCCGAAATGGGCAGCATGGTAAATTTCAAAACACCTGACGGCAAAACCGCAAATGGCTACCTCGTTAAAGCCAAGAAGAAATCCAACAAGTGGTTGTTTGTGTACCAGGAATGGTGGGGTTTGAACGACCACATCAAGCATGAAGCGGATGTGTTCTACACCGATCTGGGTGGATCTGTCAATGTTATTGCACTGGATATGTACGATGGCAAATCAACTGCAGATCCAAAGGAAGCGGGCAAAATCATGCAGAGCGTAGCTGAGCCACGTCTGGAAAACATCGTTAAAGGTGCCATTATGATGGCGGGCAAAAAAGCACAAATTGCCAACGTAGGTTGGTGTTTTGGCGGTGGCTGGTCTCTGAAATCTGCCTTGATTGGTGGCAAACAGACCATTGGTTCGGTGATGTACTACGGTATGCCCGTTAAAGACGTTGAAAAACTGAAAACCTTGAATTCTGATGTATTGGGCCTTTTCGCTACCGAAGAATTCATCTCCAAGGCGACCATCGAAGAATTTGCGGCCAACATGAAAACTGCTGGCAAAACTTTGACGTACAAGATTTTTGCTGGCGTCCATGGTTTCGCCAATCCAAGCAACCCCAAGCACGATCCTGCCCTCACCAAAGAGGCGTATGGCATGGCAATTGGTTACTTGAAAGGCAAATTTGGCGTTTAATTTTTTATGTTTTTAAATTTTGGATTGCACCTCATCTTTGCAGCATTATGCAAAATGGGTGCAATCCAAAACCCGCTCTCCTCCACTCCGCGCTGCAATCGTTCCCGATAACGATTGCGTAAATAAAAATCAGAACAAATTTTTACTGACCTTTCTAATCACCTAGCTTGCTGTTGGTTCAGGGTACTCGCTCGTTTATTCGTCTTTATTTCCAATCCACAGCCATGAAAATTAGATCAACCTGCTTTTTTCTCTTCGTCTTCTGGTTTCTGAATACTGGCCATGCCCAAAACCAGCCTTGGTCGCTGCGCATGACAGGGCGTTTTGAAGCTTCAACTGCTGACATCGCCCAGCCTTTGCTTTCAACAAATTTAAACAGCCACAACCATGGAATATTTGTCCCACAATTTTTTGTCATCCCCTAACGGACAACACCTTTCCCCTTCTAAAATGATTTCGCTTCCAGAAAAAGTGCTGCAATTTGGCACTGGAGTTTTGTTAAGAGGCTTACCCGATTTCCTGATTGACGAAGCCAACCGCAAAGGAATTTTTAAGGGACGAATTGTCGTAGTAAAATCGACCAGTTCGGGAGATACCGCCGAATTTGATCAGCAAGATAACTTGTATACCGTTTGTATCCGTGGCATTCAGGATGCAACAAAAGTGGAGCAAAACGTGGTTTGCACGGCTATCAGCAGAGTATTGACGGCCAGCACACAATGGGACGAAGTGTTGGCTTGCGCCAAAAATCCAGCAATGGAGATTGTCATTTCCAATACCACCGAAGTTGGCATCAAACTTACCAACGAAGACATTCACCAAACGCCTCCGGTTTCCTTTCCTGGCAAGCTGCTGGCATTTTTGTATACCCGTTACCGCGCTTTTGCTGGAGACCCCAGCAAAGGCTTAATCATTGTTCCTACCGAATTGATTCCCGACAACGGGAGCAAACTGGAAAGCATCCTCCTTGAATTGGCGCATTTCAACAACCTGGAAGCCGATTTCATCGATTGGATGGAGCAGCACAACCATTGCTGCAATACCTTGGTAGACCGCATTGTGCCAGGCAAACCTGCCCCTGAAGCCAAAGCCGAAATTGAAGCAATGCTGGGCTATCAGGATGATTTGCTGATCATGTCTGAAGTGTATGCACTTTGGGCCATTGAAGGCGACGAACACATCAAAGCAAAATTTCCCTTGCACCTGGCCCACGATGGCGTCATCATTACACCAGACATCAATCCGTACCGGGAACTCAAACTCAGAATCCTGAATGGCGGTCATACTTTTTCTTGTGGATTGGCCTATTTGTGCAATTTTGATACCGTAGTTGAAGCGCTGAACAATCCGCTTTTTGGGCAATTTATTGAGCAACTCTTGCTGAACGAAATTGCGCTGAGCATTCCTCCGCCCCTCACTCAAGCTGAGGCACAAGACTTTGCCAAAAAGACCCTAGATCGCTTCCGCAATCCGTCTATCGCACACAAATGGCTCAGCATTACCATGCAGTACAGCTCCAAAATGCAAATGCGCAATGTGCTTA
>NZ_JBBAKG010000114.1:0-17326 GCF_040403615.1 Haliscomenobacter sp.
TCAGAAGTGTTCAATCAATCTTTAAAGCGCGTTGCGCTTCGAACTTGAATCCGCCGTACAAATTAAGTATTGATACAAATTGAATTAACCTTCAATCTATTCATCACGCTCTTGTATATCTTTGAGTTTTTGATTGGCATGTTGTAGATTTTTCTTAATGCGACGAATTTTTGCTTGCAGCTCATCTTCAACCAATGCGCCTGAATCCTTGCTGACTGAATTGACCTTAAGTTGCTTGCCAGGCTTTATCGCAGAGCTTCGAGGTTTTCGGGCAATGCCTAGATTTTGAATCACAGATGATGCGCTTATAAGTTGAGCTGTCGATCTTGTGGGGACGGTCTGGCTAAAGCGAGCGAAATGGTCAACGATATGGGTATTGTCTATGTGCGCTGTGTTTTCTTGCATGACACCGTTGGCGCCAAAAAACTGATGGGTGATTATTGGCGCATCGTCTTCAAATTTTTGCCGGTTATCTGAGATAGATTTTTGGCTGCTTATTTGCTGCCTATTTTCATGCACATGGTCTTCGTTTACGCGGTGAATTCGATCTTTAATATGTGTTTTTTCCTCGGCAAAAAAATCATCTTTGATGATGGGTTTCGGTATTGAGCCAACATCGTCTTGAAGATCAACAGTTTTTATTTCGCCTTTTTCTAAATCGTACTTAGGGCTAACAGCATTGCGGGTTGCTGGATTAAAGCTAACTTTGTGCTGGACTACGCTACGGACAAGTTTGCGACTCATATTTTTTTGTGAGATAAGTTGCAGATCGTCTAAGTATATTCACTGCGCTTCATTATGTGCAAAGCAAGCTTTAACAAGTGCGAAGTAACTAAAATTTGTACCTGATACCTATACCCATTGATGTGTTCTTGTTCGTTTCGGAATCGCCTTTTTTCGTCCACACATACTCAGAAGAAATTCCCCACTTGGGATTGATGTTGTAAGAAATTCCAAGACCATAAACTGTCTGCGCGTAGCTAGAGTCTGTCGATTTTTGTGACACGGAGGTTTTGACAACAGTTGTTTGTGTTCCAAACTGCCTACCTAACTTTGCATAACCACCCCATGAGGCATTGAATGCGATGAATGGGCGAACACCTAAGCTGTATCCATTTTTTATTTTGACCGAATAAGTGACAACGCTTGTTGGTGTCAGGGATGAGTCACTGATGCCATCAAACGCATTGGCTTCCAATGCTATGTTGTCAGTCACCAAATAGGCCAGTCCTAATCCAACAACTGTGGGCTTGAAGGTGCCGAGATTTTTTGAGGACTCGTCTTTGATAGAGGGTTGTATAAATGAGATGCCACCAAAGACATCACCTACACTTTGCGCATTTACTTCTAAGGCCACCACCAACAATAAGACTAAAACCAGTTTCATGACTTAATCCATGTGTTTACGTGAGAAATGATAACAATTTACCACCCATTTAACTATATTAATTTTGACATTTATGAATAATGGTCATTCAATTAGGTGTTAATGTTGTTTGAATTGGCAAAATGAGTAGAAAAATGACCAATCAAAAAATAGTTTTTGATGTTGCTGAACAACCTGATAAGTCAATGGGAGAAGCCATAAAGGCTGTTTGCTTAATGGCCAGTTTTTTCGTCATTTTCAGTTTGTTTGCTTCGCATGCAAACAGTCAAAATTTATTTGGCAATCCCAGTTGTAGTAATTGGAAGACTACCAGCAATATTGAAAAAACCACCTGGCTGAATGCCTTTCTGGCCCCGTTGAATTTGACCAATATTTCCAGAAAAAAACTAACAGAAAACAAATTCAGCAAATTACCATCGCTGGATACGGCCGTTCAATACGTAGATAATTTTTGCGAATTCAATGCCGATGAATTTGCCTCTGTGGGGGCCATTCAATTTTTAGAAAAGTTGACAAGCGGCAGTCAACCGTGAGGCTAATTTATCAAGACTTGGTGCTGCTCATATTCCCAATAAATTGGCCACCGCGCTCAATGTCAATTTCTGAATAAGTAAGTTTTCCTGAAACTTTTCCAGTCTTGAAAATTTTCACCAAACCTTTGCAATTGATATCGTTTTCCAATTGGCCATGCACTTGTATTCCCTGAGCCTGAACTTTTCCTTTGATGTTCCCTTTTGGTCCCACTTCTAGTTCTTTGCAATTAATTTCACCAGATATGTCACCATTTATCTGAGCAAATCCTGGCACATTGATCGTGCCAACGAAAGTAACTCCATCGGGTATGAACAAATCATTGTTGAGGCTTGAAACATTAGACATATTGATCATTAAATTGTTTGGATGCCTGACATCATATTGCAAGTACCGTGGGAGGATGATTTCTTTTTTCTCAAAAATATCAACTTTTTTATTGTAATTACTGGCCAATAGAGTACTGAATGGCACTTTGTATCAAATGCCAGCGAAATGATCGATGAGTTTTTCATGTTTTACGGAATTTCTGATGGAAAACCCCTGCATATATTAAGTTAATGCGAATCATTCTTATTCGAGTTAAGATTTCCTCACTTTTTGAACTTAGTGAAAAATCATGGCATCAATGAAGCAAGAACCATTGCAAAAATGGTCGTGTCCTTCACGACTACTGCTTGCAATTGCCTATACATACATAGGTATTTCTGTCGGCCATGCACAGGAAACCTCCCCAGAAGTGAGCATGGCAACGGTATTTGTGATCGGCGGGGAAGAAAAACTCACAAGTCTTGGTGGTGCAGGCCAGATTCTTGGGAAGAAGGAACTGGAGGACTCCCACGTTTTCACTGTCAATGAAGCATTGCGTAAGGTGGCAGGCGTACATGCACGTGATGAAGAGGGCTTTGGCTTACGCCCAAATATCGCCATGCGTGGCTTGAATCCGATACGGTCCACCAAGATTACCTTGCTAGAGGATGGGCTTGCATTGGCCTATGCACCTTATGGGGACAACGCTAGCTATTACCACCCGATGGTAGATCGCTATGAGCGAATTGAGGTGCTCAAAGGCGCAAGTTCTCTGATGTTTGGCCCACAAACAGTGGGTGGTGTGGTGAATTACATCACCCCTGCACCTCGGCAGGCTTTCGGCGGTTATGTACAGGGTGTCATAGGTAATCGGGATTACATCAACTCAAAGGTGAGTATTGGCGGAAAAGGCTTGAACTTGGATTACGGACAAAAGCAAGGTGACGGCGCACGTGAAAATATGGCTCACAAACTGGATGACCTCAACATCAAGTACAGCACTGAACTCAGCGAGCGCCAAGCCATTACGTTACGCACAAACATCTACAAAGAAGACTCAGTGCAGACCTACTCAGGGCTTACGCAAGCTGAATTCGATAATCTTGGGTCCAGCTATAACCCGTTTAAAAATGATCGTTTTGAAGCTCAGCGAACAGGCTTATCGATAACCCATGATTTTCTTATCAATGACCAAACAAGCTTGATCACCAGCGTGTATTACTCTAAGTTTGATCGTGACTGGTGGCGTCAGGCTAGTAATAGTCAAGATGGGCAATGTGCAGCACTCAACCCATCACGTTTAGCTGGCATTGCCATCAATCCGGACTGCTGTAACTCCATCCAAGGGCGTCTACGTAGCTACGAAACTTGGGGAATCGAACCGCGAATAACTGTCACGCATAGTCTGGGGGAATTTCAAGCAGGTGCTCGCATCCATTTTGAAGAACAAAATCGCAAGCAGATCAATGGCACTTCGCCGACAGCAAGAAGCGGAACATTGGCTGAAAATAATTTACGAAACACCAGCGCGTACTCTGGATTTATGGCTAATCGCTTTGAGATCGGAAAATTCTCCATCACGCCAATAGCCCGCTATGAGTCTATAAAGGCAGAGAGAAATAACCTTCTGACATTACAAAAAGGAGAAAACAACGTTTATGCCTTTACGCCAGGGTTAAGTGCTACTTGGAACCCAACGGATTTACTGACATTTTTTACAAGCCTGCATAAAGGGTTCGCACCACCCCGTGTAGAAGACTTGATAGGCAGTACAGGCACGGTCACCGACGTCAGCAAAGAGAAATCCAAGAACTTTGAAATAGGTTTTCGACTGCAACCCATGAAAAGAGTTTCTTTGCAAGGCGCCTACTTCCGTAACGCCTACGACAATTTGATTGCGGTTGGATCAATTGCAGGTGGAAGTACACCACTGTCACAAGGCAAGGGCTTGTTTGAAGGAGTTGAACTTGTAGCGAGTGCGGATTTTTCAACAGGCGTGTTTAGCCGACTGGCTTTTACATGGCTTCCTACCGCTGAACAAACAGAAGCCTTTCGTAACGTCTCTACAGGCGCAACAGTGAACTCACAAGGAAAGCGTCAAGCTTACGCACCAGAAGATACGTTAACAGCTGCCGTGGGGTATGAGATGGGAGCCTACAAAGGGGAACTAGAAGCCCAATATGTGGGAAGCCAGTATTCCGATTTTGCAAACACGGTAACACCGACAGCGGATGGACAAATGGGAGAAATCGCGGCCTACACCGTGTGGAATGCCGCTCTCAATTACCGTGTAGATAAAGCACTGTCGGCATTTGTAACAGGGAAGAATTTGCTCGACAAAACTTATATTGTTGACCGTACACGTGGCATTTTGGTAGGTATGCCACGCTTGATTCAGATTGGTGTCAAATATGCTTTCTAAGCATTGAGCAATACCAAATATCATCCGCAATTTGTGATCATCCAAGCTTTTTCTAAATCTGTGACGCACTGATGCGTTTGGCTATTAGAAAAAAATCGGATAGAACTAAACATTAGATGGGTTTTCATGAGCTTACCCATGTAGAAATTCCCCAGAGCGCAATATAGAGTGTTGATCCTAGAAGTAATACAGCAATTGAAAATGAACCTATGAATTTTGCTGCAAACAAACCCCATAGCGGTATCAACTGCTGCGCATGGACACCAAGAAAATGTGCAGGGCGAATGTCTTTGTAGAAATGCCAGCCCACAATGGGTAATCCTTGACCTGCTGGCGGTTGATTGCCACCCAACATGAAGCCGCTGATGGTGGAGAGAACAAAGGTCATGGTCAGTCCAATGATCACGCCCATAGTTTCAACAGACATGTCTGCACCACGTTGCTCTTTCCAAATTTCCCATGCCAACCAAGCCTGTGATGCGGTCAATCCAACAGCAGCAATCGCCATGACGCCAAACATGAATGCATGGAATGGGTCGCTGACGTTGTAATGGGAAGCAGAGGCTTGAGAAGCTTGATAGCCGATGTAAACCACTTCGAATAAAGAGGTTGCTACCAGCAACGCGACAATCCAGCCAAAGACTTCAGTTTGATCGACACTTGAATTTGCAACCTTGAGCACCCAAACTGTCGTCAATGCAAACAAGAAAGTTGAGGCCATGAACTTCATGGGTTTCACCCAAATACCAACTTCGCGAATGAAGCGGTGATCATTTAAAGACCAAGCATATGTGAATAACAGGGCAGCAATCATGATCAATGCATAGGCCAGCAGAAACTTAGATGCCCAGCTGAGCGACTGCCACTCTAAAGCAATCCAATCCTGATATTTGTACAAGTATTTCATTTAAATTGTTTCAACTATAAGTTAGGCATTATTGAATGGCTACTTAATTGGGGGCATGCCAATGCATGCCCTAGCTGGTACCTTGCTCAAGAATTCAGTTTATTTACCAGTGTGATTTGCAGCAATGAAATTACCTGATTCAGAAAAAAACAAGTACAAGTTTATTTTTGATTTGTCAGTGAAAGCAGGATTGCTGAATATGACTCTCCACTCTTTGCCTTTTTCTCCATCAATGGTGGTGATTGATTCATGTTTGATGGAACCCCAGCCGGAGTCAATCTTGCCACGTGCAATCAATTTCCCCTTTCTCTGATCAGCGCACTTCAAGACTGTTTCTTTTGCTGCAGGTTTATTTCCGTGGAAGTGGCAATCATCTCCACCACCAGCAAATACTGATTGGGATAAAGAAAAAACAAATGCGAAGCTGATGAATTTAAAAAATAGTTTCATTGTTATTCCTTTGAATTAAAGTGAATTTCGAGATGATTTGGTTGCATTTTGGATTTCCATATCCTCATGGATATGGCGGTGCTCTTCTACAGGGAATCGAAACATTTCAGCATTGGCATCATGTTGATATCCATGTAATTGAACAAACAACAAATAGATACCTGCCACCATCAGGCCCAAATTAGCGAAATAACTAAATCGCAAAAATGAATTTGATTTTCTACAAATCGCCAAGACACCCACCATCACAATGAGAGCGGCAATTTGACCGACTTCCACACCAACATTGAAGCTCAAGATGCGAAGCAACATTTGCCACGCATCCTCACCAAGTGGAAGTTGCTGCAATCGGGTGGACAAGCCGAAGCCATGTAGTAGTCCAAACGCAAAAACAATTCCCAGTAGATTTGGTGACGGCATATTGAAATGTTTTTGAAATCCACCGTTGTTGTCAAAACCTTTGTAGATCACGCTGACTGCAATGATGGCGTCAACCAACCAAAAATTCCATGTGATTTGGTAATAGGTTGCAAAAACCAGTGTGATGCAGTGTCCGACTGTAAAGGCGGTCACAAACTTCACAATGTCTTTGAAGGAGATTAAGAAAAAAACCACTCCAAGCAAAAACAGGAGGTGGTCGTAACCCGTCAGCATGTGACTGGCACCCAGTCCAACATACTGCAAGTAGCCACCATCCAGCATGCGTTGTTTGTCCTCCTCACTGATGCCGTGTGCAAAAGTAAGTAATGGTAACAGCAGAATCAAGAGCCCACTCTTTATTAATGAAATTTTTATTTTCATAGTGACCCTTTCATGTAAAAAATGATAACTGACAGCAAAAGACAAATAAACATTTGTCCGATCTATTTTGTCACGGACAAAATCAATACAGTAATCAAGTTTGAAATAATTCAAAAACAAATCCAAGACGCAAACAAGCATTGGCGGCTTTTTTTATCTGAAGTACCGTTACGTCAAGCAGATTTGTCCTTGGTTACTCAATGTCTGAATGCCAATTTATAGACATCAACTGAAATCAACGATACTAAAAAGTAAAGTTTTATATGGCTAATGTTTACTTGAAATTTCTTCAAAATATTGCCGCACATGAACCGATTCAGCTCAAGCAAAATGCGCTAAGCCCAACAGCAATACTTTTGCTTAATGCAATAGCAGTCAAAAAATTTGAACAACAGTTTTTGAACGTAACTCAAACATTGGGACTTCGCGAACTTGGAAGTCCTGCAAATTTACACCGTAAATTAGATGAACTGCTAGAAGCAGGAATGATTTCACTTTCATACAATGGGAATAATCGACGCACAAAATACATCAATCTGACACAAGCCGCGACAGATTATTTTCAAGCTATGTCAAAAGCCATGCTAGAAGCAGTCGAGTGTTGATGATTGAAACTATTTATTAAGCGTCTGTCGCACCACGCAACACTTATGTATCGTTGTCTGACTGACTCCCAATTCTTGCGCCCATGCCTTTATAGCCGCACTGATGTATTCAGGCCGTTGTCGTAGCGAACGACTGCTGGCTTGCCCCGCTACGAATCACCCGCTCAGATGGCCCCAAAAATCCCCTGAATTTCAAACAGTCATCAATCCGCAATATTAGGTTTCTAAACCCTTTTTAACCACTCGAAGCAACAGGAGAATTTCGTGAAGCAAGATAATCCATTAACCAAACCCATTCACTTCAATGAAGTTTTAGAAGCGGCTGTGGCTGACCCCTCAAGACGCCAAATTCTTCGCGGCGGTTTGGGACTTTCCGCTTTGTCATTTTTAGGATTAGCTGGTTGTGGCGGCGGCGGCGGCGGCGGAACCTCTGTTGCCAATGCGCTGAACTTTACTGCCACGCCTTTGAACGCCACATACGACGGCGTTTCTGTTGCAAGCGGCTATCAGACGCAAGTTTTGTACAAGCTGGGTGACCCCATCAACACAACTACCCCTGCGTATTCAAACTTAGGAACCGAACCGTCCGCATCATTTGATTTCCGTGCCGGTGATCATCACGACGGCATGTATTTCTTTGGTTTAGGTGCCAATGGCAAATGGGATGAAGATGTCTCTGACCGAGGAATTTTGTGTATCAATCATGAAGCGATCACCCCTCTCTTTTTGCATCCCAACGGCCCTACATTGAGTTCAGGGACAGGGACAGACTTTAATACTTATTTAAATAACACCAGAAATACTGCAACCAGTGCCGAAGAAGTTCAAAAAGAATTCCGCTTGCATGGTGTCAGTATCATTGAAGTAGTAAAAGTTAATGGCAAGTATGAAGTCAACAAGGCCTCTGCTTTCAATCGCCGCATCACCACGCTGACTCCCATGGTCATCAATGGCCCGCTCAAGGGTCATGCATCACAAGTAACCAAGTACTCGCCCACAGGCAACGAAGCACGCGGCACTCTAAATAACTGTGCATCGGGTTACACCCCATGGGGAACCTACCTGACCTGCGAAGAAAATTGGGCTAACTACTTCAGAAAAACAGACTTAACAGGCCGCACTGCCAATGAAATAGCCTCTGAGTCACGTTACGGCTTATCTGGTTCAAATGCCGCAACTGGCCGCGAAGGTTGGTCTCATGTTGGCGCTGGGGACGATTACGCGCGCTGGGACCTCAATATAAAAGGTGCAAATGCTGCTGCTGACTTCCGAAATGAAGCCAATACATTCGGATTCAATGTGGAGATTGACCCCTTCAGCCCGACCAGCACACCGCGCAAACGTACCGCCATGGGCCGCTTCAATCACGAGGGCGCATGGGTTGGGCCAGTGACCGTGGGTAAGCCAGTTGTTTTCTACATGGGCTGTGATGCTGAAGATGAATACATTTACAAATTCGTCTCCACTGCAAACTGGAGTGCCTCTGACATCAACGGTGGTTTGGCTGCAGGCGACAAATATTTGGATTCAGGAAAGTTGTATGTAGCTAAGTACAACAGCAACTTCACAGGTGAATGGCTGGACTTGACCGCTGTTTCGACCGGAACACAAGCTGTTGGATCACTGACATTCACTTTTGGTAATTCGTCTGATGCTTACTTAAACACCCGCTTGACTGCCGACAAAGTAGGCGCAACCCAGATGGACAGACCAGAATGGGGTGCTGTGAACCCTAGGAATGGTGAGGTGTATGTCACGCTAACAAAATCTGATAGCAAAAGGCCTGTTTTAGAAGTTGATGCTGCAAATCCACGCTCTCATACCGACAAAACTGGCACAGGTCAAGGACGCTCGACGGCTGGAAATCCCAATGGTCACATCATCAGATGGCGTGAAGGCAGCAGCAATCCTGCGGCCTTGACATTTGAGTGGGACATTTATGTCTTTGGTGCCGAAACTGACGACATCGGCAAGGCAAATGTGAACTTGTCCGGCTTAACGGCTGAAAACTTTTTGTCTGCGCCAGACGGCCTGTGGTTTTCACACAAGACAGGCATCTTGTACATCCAAACCGATGACAGTGCATTCTTAACTGAGGCTGATGGTGGCAGCACTTGCATGCTGCTGGCCGCTATCCCTGGCACAGTGGGTGATGGCAACACAGTAGATGTGGTCAATTCTGTTAGCGGAGTCACAAAAACTGTTACTACCAAGGTTGGTAAAGTGGGCCAACTCAAGCGCTTGCTGACAGGGCCCATCGGGTCTGAGATCACAGGTATCACCGAAAGCTATGATGGCAAGACTTTGTTTATCAATATCCAGCACCCTGGTGAAAGTACCACGCTGGCCAACTTAGCCGCACCAGATAGCAGCTGGCCCTATGCCAACAGCACCACCCCAGATGGCAACCCACCAACATCGACCACTGCCAAAACCAACCGCCCACGTTCTGCAACCATTGTGCTTACCCGCATAGATGGTGGGGTGGTCGGAACGGACTTCACTTTGTATTGATTTAAATCCGCCCTTAGGGCGCTGGTCAGGACTGTTCAGGTCCTGCCAGCGCCTTTTTTGCTTTATTTGGTGAATAAAAAGAAAGATTAAACGGATTCAAGTACGCCTCTTCCCCTGCCCCCTGCTCAGCAGGGGATCAGTTGAATTTAAGCGTATCGCTAGCAGGCATGGCGGGCAGTGCTGATTGCAAGGCTTTGGCATAGGCCATTCGGGCGGTTTGGTAAGCAGCAGTTTGGGCTTGCAAGCGGGCCAGTTCTTGGTCGCAGAACTGGAGGCTGATTAACTGGGCCTTAGCTTCGTCTGAGAGTTTGTCGGTGTCGTAGTCAATCTCGTCGATTTTGATAGTGGTCATTTTTGGTTTGTCTCGTAGTTAAAAATAAGTTCAGGAAGATCTTACTTGCAAATGTCCGCATCTCTGACTGCGCCATGGGCGTAGAAGTGTTCAATGTTATGGGCCGATTTAGGTCAGGACTTTTGCATTTCTTGTATTTTAATTTTGTCGTGAAGTTGGTAAAAAGCCTGCTCTAGCTTCTCTGTAAAACCGTGCACATCCATCAACGGGGATTTGCGCATTGTTTGTCTTAGTGTTGCTCGATTAATTGCTAATGCTGTGAGATCTGCAGCTAATTCCTTGGCTATTCTGACGTAATCGTGCTCATCTTTGGCTACCCAATGCGTTTTACCGATTGAAGTTAAAAATGCAAACGTCTGGCGACTTACTACATTGCTTTGTGGAAACGTGATCACAGGCACACCCATCCAAAGCGCCTCGCAGCTGGTGAGTCCTCCAGTGAATGGAAAGGGGTCAAGGGCTATATCAATATCTGCATATTCTTTAAACATATCGACATGAAACGACGCTGGGCGCAGCTCTATTCGGCTTGCGCTGACCCCTCGGTCTTCAAAAGCTTTCTGAATGGAGTGACATAACGGTTCGTCCACCAGTGTGCGCCACTTCAACACAAGGCGTGCGTTGGGGACAGCTTGCAGTACCTTTGCCCAGACGTCAAATACTTCTGAATTCAGTTTGCTTGTGTTGTTAAAACTTCCAAAGGTAATGAAGCGAGATTGCAAGCTGGGTAGCGGTGACACCTCAGGCGCCCAAGGCACGGGCTGGTAGCAAAGCCGCCCGCCTTCTAAACGAACAATTTCCTCGACAAATTGTTCCTCTACACCTTGTGGCGCATGACACCCATCCAAAAAAACTGCATCCATGTAGGGCAAACCTGTCGTTGCAAAATAGCCAAGCCATGAAATCTGTACAGGTGCGGGTCGTTGTGCAAACACGGTCAGGCGAGAACCTGCGGTGTGACCTGAGAGATCAACCAGCACATCAATTTGGTCTTCTCGTATCAAACTTGCTAATTCAGCGTCGTTCAGGCCAGAAACATCCCGAAACTTGCAAGTAGAACTTATTTCATGCGTAACCCAGTCAAGCACTTGGCCGCTTGAGTATGCAAACACCTCAATGAAATGCGACCTATCAACGCGGTCTTGATACATGTGGGCCTTGAGAACGTCCTTGACGAACAACCCCACCGTGTGCTGACAAAAGTCTGCAGAAACATAACCCACTCGAAGCCCAGTATTTCCATTTGTCGCGATCTGGCCAAGTTGACGAAAAGGCGGTCTGACACTCGATCCACCAGATTGGGCGATTGCCCATTCACCCCACGACTTTGCAAGGGTCAACCGTTCGGTATCAGCGGCGGCGGGGTTATATTGCTGATTAACCAAGATGTTGCGTCGCACCATTGGGTTGTCGGGCAGCTGCGTTTGCAGCTCTGAATACAAATCATTGGCAAGCTTATGCTGTCCAAATTCTCTTGCGCAATTCGCCAGATTTAGCTTTACTCGTAAATCATCCGGTCTTAATGCCATCACACGCTCAAAAAAATGACGGGCACTGCTTATGAAACCCACATTCAGCAACAAAACCCCAATATCCAGCAACGCTGATGGGTCATCTCCATGGTCATGGGCCATTTGCGCGCAAATGTTTTGCACACCCTCAAAGTCTGCAACTTGGGCTTGGGCGCTGGCCAAAGCTAACTTTCTTTTCCACGGCGCTTCAGAAGAAATGGGTGATTGATTCATAGTTGCATCAGATTATCCAAGTAACCTTTAACCAATGAGACAATCATGCTAACCCTGATGGTTCTATCTTGGAGATAGTGATTTGGAAAGTACCCAAGCCTGTGCCACCCAGCGAGCATGGCTACAAATACAGGGCTGTTTATGTGGTCAATGGGGTTCGCGTAGTTGGCTTTGACAACGAGCGCGGTAAGGGGGATCACTGCCACTTGGATGATAAAGAGACGCCTTACGCTTTCACAAGCGTTGACCAATTATTGGAAGACTTTATTGCAGCCGTAGAAACTAGGAGAGCATAATGACCCAGAGAAACTTGACCATTACTTTGCAGCCAGACTGGAAAGCTGCCATTCGCACAGTGGGCGTTGCAGCCAAAGCAGATACATATCAAGGTGAATTTCTTAACTTTGAAACGCCAGCGCAGTTCTTTGGCCAGTTGTCAGAAAAGCGGTGGCACATCGTTCGAGCTGCACAGGGCAAGGGCGAGATGCCTGTGCGTGAGTTGGCGCGGGTGGTCGAGCGTGACGTGAAAAGGGTGCACGACGACGTTGTGATCTTGGCTGAACTTGGCCTGCTTGAGCGAACTGAAGGTGGTGGAGTATCCTGCCCTTACACATCCATGCACATCGACATGTACTTACAGGCAGCCTAATTCATCTCACTGAACCAACCGAACTTGCGCAGCAGGGCTTGCCGACAACATCGTCACTCCCTCCAAGTCAGACCAGCGATATTTCAAAGCACAAGGGGGACCGACTCCACCGCCTCTTGACACCCGCACGAAATGATGTCCATTTTGGGCGTAACGTTAAGCTTTGATCCCCCCAATCTGAACAAACCCTAACCTGTGTAGGATTTCACTCAACCAGCACATCACTACAACGCCAAAGTAGGTGACAGAAACAAACAACTGTCATCGACTTCTTGTGTCTCCACTACTCACCACCTTGTGCACTATTACCTACCCTTATTGTCATCTTGACCATCACATCCAAGCTGTCATGCTTCGCGCAATACGGGGGATTATTTTTCAACTGGCACCCCTACCGTTGGACGCACAAAGAAAACCCGTTTACCGCCCTCCAGAGCGCTTCAAATGGCATCAAGTCTGGCCTGCTTCCTGTATCAAGCTCTGAGCCGGTATACCAAGGCCGCTGTGGAGCTTACGGATCATCCCAATGGTCAATGAACGCTTACGGTTAAGAACCTCGTAGACGCGATTGCTTTTACCGATCATTGGCTCCAAGTCTTTAGGTTTTAGACCCTGCTGCTCCATGCGGAACTTGATGGCCTCAACAGGGTCTGGCAGTGCCATTGGAAAGTGTTTTGCCTCATAGGCTTGAACCAACGTCACGAGCACATCTAAACGGTCACCTTTAGGCGTTCCGATATCTGGATCTGTCTCCATCAATTTGGAGATCTCAGCCAAAGCGGCTTTGTGGTCTTTAGCGGTGCGAATAGGTTTGATATTCATGGTGACTCCTTCTTACATTTCCACTGTTTCTGCTTCAACTGCGTCATATTCCTTGTGCGTACCAATGAACTTGATGTAAAAAACTCCAATTTTGTACGCCACTGCAACAATTAGCCTGTATTTGTTACCTTTGATATTGAAAACAACTCGTCTTTTCTTGAGAATACTTGCGCTGGCATACCTCTCTTTGATATCCGCTGGTTGCTTCCAGTTTTCGGACAATACCTCGTCGTACCATGCCAGTAACGCCTGTTCGGTCTCTGGATTTTTGATCCAGTATGTCCGCAATGTTTGAAGTAAAACGATTCGCATAAAACATAAATATAGTCCCATATTGGGACTCAGTCAAGAAATATTTATGGGGTAGGCGCACACTCGGAGCAAGGGGTGCTGTGCCTCTAATTCCAGAGGGTGATCAAAAGACTCCCTACATACGATGTCAGTGCCGTTTGGCCTGCATCAGACCTGAACGGGACACCTAAAATCAGGGCATAAAACCTCAGTCGCTGCATGGTGATGCGGTTTATTTCACGGTCTAGGCGGCTATCAAGGCTGTTGGTAGAAGATTTCCCAGAGCATGCTGGGGCAGGGGTGCTGTTGCAAGAAGTGCTGGTGCGGGTGCCTAAGATTAAGATATATATTTGTATGGCATCCTAGCGAATGCCTCCCAACACCATCAAACTCAATGTCGAATATCGATCCTAAAATTCTGCTCAATGTCGGCGCTGGCCACCCCAAAAGTGGCGCTCGGATTCCAGATGCCTTTCAATCTGCAGAATGGAAAGAAGTCCGCCTCGACATCGACCCCGCCAACGAGCCCGATGTTATAGGGACGATGTTGGACATGTCGGCGATGCCCAGGGAGAGTGCCGATGCCATTTACTCAAGCCACACCATCGAACATCTCTATCCGAATGAAATTCCGCTGGCCATGAAAGAGTTTTTGCGCGTACTCAAGCCGCAAGGTTTTGCTGTGATTACCTGCCCGGATCTCCAAGCCGCTGCCGAAATGATCGCTCAGGACAAGCTGATGGAGGTGGCCTACACCACCGGCTCGGGGATGGTTGTTACCCCTTTCGATATCGTCTATTCGCACCGTGAATACACAGGTCGCGACAAGCCCTTCATGGCCCATCACTGCGGCTTTACCCTCAAGGTTTTGAATGGAACATTAAGGTCCAACGGCTTTGCCTCGGTTGCCGGTAAGAGGCGGGCGAGAGGGCTGGACCTGTGGGTTGTGGCAATGAAGGAGCAAACGGGTGAGGACGCGCTGCGCGAACTGGCCACAAAGGTGTTGCCGTCTTAAATAAAAATAGCAGGAAGGCTGCTGGTACGGGAGCCCTCATCCTGCGCTTAACCTAGCGCTTTCATAAAGATACTTATATAACTATTGGGCAATTTTTTGCCGCTACAGTGGATTGATCATTGCCTCTGCTGTGCAAAAATTAGGGTCACATCGGTAGTAGGAACATTTTCGTTAATCCCTACAGTGGCCGTGGGCAGGGCGGCAATAGAGTCGATCACGTCCAAGCCGCTAAGAACTTTGCCAAAAACGGCGTAGCCGGGCGTGCTGGCACTTTGATAATCAAGAGCAGTGTTATCACTCAAGTTCACAAAAAACTCTGATGTGGCCGAATTTGGCTCGGAAGTTCTGGCCATAGCCACTGTGCCGCGTTTATTTTGAAGGCCTACGTTTGACTCTAGAGTAATAGCGGACTTTTGCCCATCCTTCTTGATCAAGTCTTTGGTGTAGCCACCACCTTGGACCACAAAGCCAGCAATAACGCGGTGAAAAAGAGTATTGCGGTAAAAACCGCTGTTCACGTAGTCCAGAAAATTATTCACGGTTATTGGTGCTGCCTGTGGATTTAACTCCAGCTCAACATTGCCCAAGGAAGTGGCTAACAAAACTCTAGGCAATGGCACCATCAATGTTGCACTGTGTAGTCTTTCGCCATTGGCTGCCCGAATCGTTATTGTGAGGGGTCCAGCCGAAGTCACTTTGCAAGTCAAGATGGCCTGCTCTGGCCCACTGTTAGCGCTAAACGCTGGTCCGGTACAAGTTCCAGTTTCTGCCACCATATCGGATCGCATGTATTTTCCTGCGACCAAGATCACCGCCTCTTGGCCGTAACGCAGCGTTGTTGCCTGAATTTGCGATACAGACGGCTGAAAGCCATCACTACCACCACAAGATGCAAGTAATAAAAGAAAACCAAATTTCACTGCATTTAGACTAATGGCCCGCATACCTACGCTTTCAATTATTGGTGCAACTCTCGCCTGTTCTTGGCCGCCGAACTGGTTTGCAACCTAACCGGCTATTAACTTCGGGTAAATTGTACTTTGCGGCCGACAGCTATCCGGCGGCAAACTTCTGCCGCTTTGGCTCGTTGAAGTCCGAAAACAGATTGGCACCAAATGTGCTTGATGTTTTCATATCCTCATTTGGAGCCAACATGAGCACCATTTCTTCAGTTAACAACCAGCCATTGGGCTATGTGGCCCCCTCTTCCGTCGATAGCCCGGCAGTTAGCAACAATTTTGGCCAAACGCTGGCTGTGGCCCAAGCCCCTAAGTCGTGGCTGACCACAGCAGAGACTTCACAGGCCCACAGGCCGAACATCAAAGAGTTTATGGACCGCTTAGGAGCGCCCTTTCTGGATGCCTCGGAGTTGATCTATGGGGTCGTAGGCTCCAACACCGATGTGCGTGACTGGTCAGCCATCATGGCCACCGATGATCCGATGAGCGCAGCTCGGCAAGCTACAGGCCAGATGTATGGGCGCACCGAAACCACTCCTCGAACCGACGCCGTCTACATGGGGGCAAGTGACACGGTGGCCAAAGAGGGTAACTTTGCGGTACGACTGCTCAAGGACGAAAACAACAAAGTGCTGGACCAGGGCCTCAAGCTAATTGATGCCCAAGGTCTGCTTTTGCGCGATGCAGGTAGCAACCCAGAGACCATCGCACGCAATGCATGGCTGTTTGGCTTTGACACACAACCCTTGGCCAAACTGGCGCAAGCAGCCGCCAGCGTTTCACCAGACTTAGGCCGGGCCGTTCAACAAGCCAGCATCACTGCGCCAGCCGCCAATACTGCAACAGCCGTCCCCCAAGCCCCTGTCTTGACCATGGCGGCAGAAAACGTCAGCCTGCTTAGTTTGACTGGATTGACTGCGCAAACCACGGCGCAAACCACTGCGCCAGCTAAGGTCGAGCCATTCGTCACAGCTCAAAAAGATGATCAGGCGACCAGCCCATCGTTGCAGCAGGTTCTGCAAGAGGCTGCAGCCAATGCGTTTGTGCACCTAGACAGCGCCACCTACCTGAACACCCTCTTCAAGGGGTAAAAAAGCTCCGCAACAGCGAGGATCCATGCTAGCCATACTGGGCTAATCAAATCACCAACAACACCGCCGCCCCCGCCTGCGGCACACCCACCACCAGCACCTCGGTGGCGTTTTCATCGCTCACGTGCAGATACACCCCTTCTTCCAAAGGAATCCAGCCGATGGACTCGGCTTGGATGGCAGCCAGTTCTGCCGAGAAGTCTGACTCGATGGAGGGCATCAGTTGAATTTAAGCATGTCACCTGCAGGCATGGCAGGCAGCGCTGATTGCAGGGCTTTTGCATAAGCAATACGGGCGGTTTGAATGGCTGCTGCTTGCGCTTGCAGGCGCTGGAGCTCTTGGTCGCAGAACTGGAGGCTGACTAACTGGGCCTTGGCTTCGTCAGAGAGTTTCTCGGTGTCGTATTCGATGTTGTCGATATTGATGGTGGTCATGGTTATGCAATCTGTAGTGCTTTAAGGATATGTAATTGTTT
>NZ_JBBAKG010000115.1:0-16967 GCF_040403615.1 Haliscomenobacter sp.
GGGCAGCTTCGATGCTTTTTTTTCACCACCTCAGGCACCTCAGATACACCTAAGTTGAACAACGTATTGCTCAGGTGTATCTTAGGTGTGTCTGAGGTGGTGAAAAAAACAAAAAAAACGCAGGTTTTCATTCTGGTAAAGCCTTCATGATCGTAGTCACTTCCTTGAGCGAATCCAACTCATACCTTGCTTCAAAAAACAGCTTGCCATCTTCCGTCCACTTGCGCATTGGCCCATGTATTTTGCCGTCTTTGAAGGTAACCAGAAACTGTGGTCGCCCGTTTTGATAAAAAATAGTATCGCCATCCTGTTTCTTACCGTCGCGGTAGTATTGCACTTCCTTGATTTTGCCATCGGGGTAGAAAAGTTGGGTTTTACCCGTTTGTACCCCATGTACAAAGATGCGCTTGTTTTGAATGGCCCCAGTCTTTGGATAATACTCGGTCATTTCGCCTTCAATGATGTCTTTGACGAGTGTATAACGCCGCCTGATGCTCCCATCCTGGTGCCTCAGGATGCGTTCTTGTGGTGCAGAAGGATTGGTACAGGCATGAAAAATGAGGAAAAGAACGCCAACCAATCCAGTAACAATAGTACGATGGAGGTTCATAATGAAATAAAATTAAGTAACGCAGAAAAATTAACTTCCCGATTTTGGGTTTTGAATAGGAAGTCGAACGCTTCATTTCAAGTGAGCTTCCTATTCAAAAGCCCCTAATAAAATCGGGAATTAATTTTTTGCATCATATTAAGTAGAATCAGATCCTTTTTACAAAACTGAAAAGGCTCCTGACACCAGCGAATCTATTGATCAGCTGATACCAAGAGCCTCTTTATACATGCATTGATTGTGCCGGAAGCTTATTTATTCCAGGGCAATCTGTTCACTTTACGTGCTACGCGGTAACCCTGGTTTACCCCTTGCTCACAGTCCATGCGGTAATGAACCCCTAGTGGCACCCGAGACCAGGCGTTTTCTTCAGCCATTTCCTGGAAAGAACCATAAGAACGTGGGCGACCTTCAAAATCACTGCGGTTTTCATGGCAACGATCCGTCATCGCATAGTCGTAGCCAAAAATGCTGGCCAAGGCTTCCGCACCCGCAGCACCCATGGTAGAGTGGCCAGAAGGATAGGCAGGAAATGGAGGGCTGAACCCTTTATCACCATTTGTTGGGTTGTCCAGGACTGGTTCCCATTTAGGATCGATTACCCGCTTGATGTAAGACTCAGGGCGCTCTACGTTGTAGAAGAATTTGGAATGCCAGCAAGCTACCGCTGCGTCGTTCAGGGCCATACCAACTTTAGCATCGCACAACAGGGCAGTTTCCAGGTTAGACTTTTCATTTTTATATACCTGATTGGCAACCGCAGTCCAACGTGGGCCAGGGCTGAAGGTCAGGTTGAGCAAATCATCACTCCAGAATTCAGCAATCCAGATATTTTCGTAGGGTGCATTTACAGTTTGTGCCACGACTTCCATCGCCTGGTTGAACATTGGAGAAGTAGGGGATTCGCTGAAAGGAAGTGGAGGAGGGCAAAGTTTGTCACTTTCGGAAATCGCGAAAGTACGTGCACGGCCCCAGAATGGGAACATCGGTTGGGGGGGCCCAGGAACTGTTGGACGCCAATGCCCAGGTTTGTTGGAATAATCAGCCCAGTTGTAGCCTTTGAATGGATCCAGGTAGGCGTCGTGTCCTGTAGCATCGGTAGTTGACCATTCCCACACTGCATCTGCTACTGCCCGACCATGTGCAACGGAACGTTGGATCACATCTTCAGTGCTTTCAGTACGGTACTTGCTGCCCAACTTGTTTTCCAGGGTGGTGATTTTTTCAAAAAGGGTGTTGCTCGCACTGCGAAAAAAGCGACGCATCAAATTGGCGCGCAAGCTATTTACAACCGCTGGCCAGTGGTACTCAGCAGTAGCATCTGCCACCGGGAGCTTCAAGCCAGGGTAAAGAGTGGCAATTGATTTGTGCTTTTCAAATCCATTGACGCAAGCCTCATAAGAAGCCAAACCAATGTAAGCCAATGCCCGTGGAGCTGGCCCTGGACGGTAACCCGCAGCATAGCGCTCAATTTCAAGAAACAAATCGTTCCACTCGAATGCTACATCATAGGAGTAGTCGGCTACAGATTTTGACTCAATTACCAGATCGTTGTCGTTTTCATCGTTGTTACATGCGGTAAACACGATGCCCATCAACAACAGAATAGGGAAGATTTTTTTGAAATTTGTTAGAATACCCATCGTAAAAAAGTTTTGCATTAAGAATGTTATGAGATTAAAAATTAGAGTAGAGTCCCCAAGTCGAGTTCTGGTCTAAACCAAAATCAACCAAATGATTCGCAAAATGTGTCAGCTGAAGCGGCACGGCTGTTTCAGAGAATTTTCGCGAAGAAAATCAATGTTGTGTGGACGTGTAGATAGCACAAATTAACTGAATGAATCATTCAGTCCAATCAAAAATGGAATGTTAAACGAGATTGCACTGGGATAATCCAGTGGAGAAGTATGTAGATGAGCCTATGCAAAAGAAGTAATACTATTAAACTAACAGCAGAAGATCAAATCTTCGCTACAAAAGTACATGAAAAAAATATAATGTCAAGCGTTTAGGATACTAAAAATCATATTGCTTCGAAAAAAATTTATACTTTAAAATCAGCAGTACTCTTTTTTGCTTTTAATCAAGGACTTAGCAGAACCATCTCGAACCTTTAAAAATTGACAAATTACTTTCCAGGCCAAGCTTTACCATATCATAACCTGCAATTAACCTGCAATTGACATTAATGTGCTTAATTACAATGTCGCTTTTGTAGAAGTCGTTTCAAACCAAAAGCAACACTGAATATGAAAAAGAGACTGCCCTTAATTTTCCTCTTTTTCGGCTTTTTGTGCTGGTCTTGTAACCCTAAACATGGCCATGTTGAAAATCTCCTGATCAAAGGCTCGGATACCGAGGTCAATTTAGTACTGACATTAGCCGAAACCTATATGATGGAAGACCCCGATATTTCCATCGCCATCACCGGAGGAGGCTCTGGAGCAGGGATTGCCGCTTTGATCAATGGCAAAACCAGCATCGCCAATTCCTCCCGTGCTATGAAAGCCGAAGAGCTGACTATGGCCAATGATCGTGGGGTTTATCCTTTGGCAACGGTACTGGGTATCGATGCCATTGCCATCATTGTGCATAAAGACTGCCCAATCAATGAAATTTCAAAACATCAACTGGCTGCCATTTACAGCGGCAGGCTCAACAATTGGAAATACCTGGGTGGATCGGATGAGGAAATCTCCCTGTATGGGCGGCAAAGCAATTCAGGCACTTTTGTCTATTTCCGCGACAGCATCGTTCAAGCGGAATACTCTTCTGATGTAAAACAAATGAACGGCACCGCACAAATTGTAGAGGCCATCAAAAATGATCGGAATGGCATTGGATATGTAGGCGTGGGGTATGTACAAGAAAATAAAGATCAAATCAACCAGCATTTCAAAGTTCTGGCGGTAAAAGCCAATGATCAATCTTCTGCTTATCTCCCTACCCTGGCCAGCAACATAGAAAATGGAAATTACCCGATCACCCGACCATTGTTTCAATACACCAATGGCCACCCCAAAGGGAAGTTGCGGCAATTTCTGCGTTATTGCCTCAGCGCCGAAGGCCAGGCACTGGTGCAGAAAAGCGGCTATTTTCCAGTGACCAAAGCGTATTGGAAACAAAATGAACAAGCTTTAGTAATGGGGCAAAATAAGTGATCATTTTATCGACCCTTAAACTTCAAATATGCAAATGCGTCGACTCATTGATCGAGCCATCAAGGGCTTGTTTTTTCTGGCAGCATTCCTTTCGGTAATGGTTTTGCTGGGGATTTTTGGTATGCTCCTGATCAATGGCATCAAAGCTTTTGCGGTGATCGAGTTAAGCGACTTTTTTTTCGGCAGCGATTGGAATCCGTCGGCTTACGGTAAACCCACTTTCGGGATTTTGAGCATGCTGGTCAGCACTTTTTTGGTGACGCTGGGTGCCATGTTGATTGCAATTCCGCTGGGAGTTGGCGCAGCAACGTACTTGGCTCAGGTTGCTTCCAACAAAACCCGCCTCATCCTCAAGCCCATCATTGAACTTTTGGCGGCAATCCCTTCCGTCGTGGTAGGATTTATTGGCATTGTAATGGTTGGGCCCCTGATTGCCCGGGTTTTCGGCCTGAGCAATGGATTGACTGCACTCAACGGCTCCATTTTGCTCGCCGTAATGTCCTTGCCTACCATTATTACCGTTGCCGAAGATGCAATCCGGGCAGTACCTCATAATTTTATTGAAGGTTCCTATGCATTGGGCGCCAACCAATGGACAACCCTGATGAGGGTGACGCTTCCTGCTGCTTTCTCGGGGATTATTGCGGCAATTATCCTGGGTATGGGTCGTGCCATTGGCGAAACCATGACGGTGCTGATGGCCACGGGGAATGCCCTGGCAATGCCCCAGGGCTTTTTTGATCCGGTACGCACCATGACGGCCACTATTGCCATCGAACTGGGGGAAGTGCCTTATGGTACTACGCATTATTACAGCCTATTTGCGGTAGGTGCATTGCTTTTCATCATCAGTCTGGGCATCAACCTGATTGCCGAGAACATTGCGGCCCGCTACCGCTACAAAGCATGATTTGTACAACCTTCAATATATGAAACAAAGCCAACTCCAACAAGCTCTCGGACTAAATACCCTCCGCTTTTTCGTGCTGCTGGTGTTACTGTTTTTGGGCATCATTCTCTGGGAAATATTTTCCAAAGGCGCCGGGGTGATCGGATTCACGTTCTTGTTTGATTACCCCCATAAAGGCATGATGGAGGGAGGCATTTTCCCAACCATTATAGGAACGATTTTTGTAACGATGGTGACCACCGTTTTTGCCATCCCACTAGGTATTGCCACCGCCATCTACCTCAGTGAGTACGCCGCAAACAATTGGGTCAATCGTTTGATCCGGGCTTCCATTCGCAATTTGGCGGGAGTACCCTCCATTATCTATGGCTTGTTTGGAGTAGCCTTATTTGTGGAAGGGCTGGGTTTTGGCGCCTCGATTTTATCGGCGGGATTTACCTTAGGCTTGCTTACGCTACCTTATATTATTACCACCACCGAAGAAGCATTAAAAAATGTACCCCAATCCTATCGGGAAGGCGCTTTGGCGCTGGGGGCAACCAAGTGGGAGGCCATTTACAGCAATGTGTTACCCAGTGCTGTATCGGGCATTGTTACTGGCTCAATCCTGGGATTATCCAGGGCAGCAGGCGAAACTGCTCCGATTTTGTTTACCGGAGTAGCCTTTTACCTCCGCTATTTGCCCAGCAGCATCAACGACTCGTTTATGGCGATGCCTTACCACTTGTACATTTTGTCTACCCAGCACCACGCCATTGAGGAGGTGCGGCCACTGGCATATGGAACAGCATTGGTACTGCTAAGTGTGGTTTTTGTATTGAACATCATTGCATTCATCATTCGGTACCGCTACCGAAATTACAACCAGGCCCGGGTATGAAAACGAAATTACAGATCAAAGATCTTCGGCTGTCTTATGGTACCAAAGAGGTGTTGAAAGGCATCAATATGGACATTCCTGAAAACCAGATTGTGGCACTGATTGGCCCTTCGGGTTGTGGCAAATCTACCTTGCTCCGCGCCATGAACCGCATGCATGACCTCAGCCCGGATGCACACATTAAAGGAGAAATCCTGCTGGATGGCGACAATATTTATGCCCCCGGCAAAGATGCGGTCGATATTCGGCGCAAAATTGGAATGGTTTTTCAAAAACCCAACCCATTTCCCAAATCTATTTTTGACAACATTGCCTACGGGTTAAAAATCGCGGGGCAACACGACAAAAAACAATTGCAGGAGGTGGTGGAGCGCACCCTCAAAGCCAGTTATCTCTGGGAGGAAGTAAAAGACGACCTCGATAAATCGGCACTATCGCTTTCCGGCGGCCAACAACAGCGCATGTGCATTGCCAGGGCTGTAGCTGTTGAGCCAGAAGTACTCCTGATGGATGAACCTTGCTCGGCGCTAGACCCCATCAGTACTTCAAAAATTGAAGACTTGATGCTGAAATTGAAAAAAGACTACACCATCGTGATCGTTACCCACAACATGCAACAAGCCCAGCGGGTCGCTGATCTTACTGCCTTTATGTATTTTGGGGAAGTGATCGAATACGCGCCTACCGCGGAGCTGTTTGAGCATCCAAAACAGGAGCTGACCAGGAATTACCTGGATGGGAATTTTGGATAAGGGGCGATAAAAAATAAGTGATCATTTTGCCTAGCGAAACCACTCATTGCCCCGGGTTTCCTTTTCTCTCTCTGCCTTGGTTTTATTGAATGCATCGCGGTCTAAAAAGAATTGCTCCTGGTTGTAATGGGGGTCATTTTCCCAGGAAGGAATCTGCCGATGTTCGTCTTTTTCAATGGAGTTTTTGTACACAAAGGAGGCAAAAACGCCCACTACTGCACCCAACAAGTGGCTTTCCCAACTCACGCCTTCCTGACCAGGAAAAATACCGTAGATCATTGAGCCGTAATACAAACCGACCAGCAACGCCAACGCAATTGATTTGAGGTTGCGTCGGAAAATGCCACTGAATACCACAAATGCAGCCAAGCCGTAAATGACCCCGCTGGCGCCAATGTGAAAAACGGGTCGCCCAAAAACCCAAACTGCAGCACCGGTAAGCAAATAAATGAGCGCAAAACTAGACAGCGCCACCCTGCGGTAAAAAAACATAATCATGGCACTCAACACAAACAAGGGCGGAGTATTGGACAGCAAGTGCGGAAAATCGGCGTGAATCAAAGGTGCAGTGATGATCCCCGGCAATCCGAATTCCTCGCGGGGATAAATGCCCCATACCCCCAAATTGAGGTTAAAAATGGATTGCACCAAATGGATCAACCAAAGCAAGGCTACAAATTTGAAGGGCAAGGATACACTGTCGTACAAGCGCTTCTGCATGATTTTCGTTGACATGGCGTGGATGTTTCTACTGCATTAAAAAGGCAGCGGGCTTGCCGCTTTGAGTTTTAACGAATACAAGCAAGGAAAAGTTTTTTGGGTTGCAGTGCCTGAATTTTTGGATGAAGAGGATTTTTTAGTAGACGATTGAATAGACCACCTTGATCCCATTTACTAATTCTTCCCCTCCGAACCAGTCTTCAACGCTCCTGTCATGCCATTCCCCAGCAGCATATCATTTAGCACCAAATTGGCCTCGTACAGGTAGCGGTCTTTTTTTAAGTAGTTCAACCAGCGGTTGTTGTCATCGGCGGCGGTATCAGCTGCACTACCGGTTTCTCCAGGTTTAACGATTTTCATGGGCTTGGAAAGCTGCATCATTCCGCGGGTTTGGGTCGCTTTTGTCCGCTGGGCCAGCATTTTTTCCTTGTACTTGTTGATGTTGAGCTGAGCTGGCATTTCATTTTGTTGGGCCAGCCAGGAAGTATTGAACTTGATTTTGCCCATCACTCCGCTGCTGTCGCGTTTTTGGAAGCGCTGGCGCAAAAGATTGAGGTCAGGCTGCTTGTTCCAGGGCTTGAAGTACAGTTGGCGGATTTCGTCCCAAACCAGGGCACTGGGATTGTCTTTTTCCTTGAGCTTGTATTGCTCGTAGTAGCCTGGCAGTTGAATGTCTGCTTCCACACCTTTCAGTTGGGTAGAGGCGCCATTGATGCGGTAGTATTTCTGCATGGTCAAGTGCACGGTACCCAGATTGACCGGATCCAGATTGCTGCTTAGTGGAATCGGGCGTTGTACGGTGCCTTTGCCATAGGTGGCAGTGCTGCCCACAATAATGCCTCGCTTGTAATCCTGAATTGCCGCTGCAAAAATCTCGGAAGCAGAGGCGCTAAATTCATTCACCATGACCACCAATGGCCCGCTGTAAGTGGTAACGCCATTGTCTTGGTCACTGAGGAAATTGGTTCTCCCGTCGCTGTTTTTAATCTGTACTACCGGGCCATCGGGAATAAACAGCCCCACCATTTTGACGGCTTCGTACAAGCTACCGCCGCCATTGTCGCGCAAATCCAGGATGATGCCGTCTACTTTTTCTTTTTGCAATTTGACCAATTCGGCTGCCACGTCTGCGGCGCAGCTTCTGCCTTCGCCTTCACCCATCGGCATGTAAAACTTGGGCAAATAGATGTAGCCTGTCTTTTGATCTCCTTCCTGAAGGATGCTGCTTTTGGCAAAGGTTTCCTCCAGCTTCAATTCCTCGCGCACAATGGCTACTGTTTTTACGGTTCCGTCGGCTTTTTTGAGGGTCATTTTTACCGTAGAGCCTTTGCTTCCCCGGATCAACTTGATGGCATCGGGTATGTCATAACCCGCAACATCTACAGGAGGATTGTCTCCTTCGGCAATTTTGAGGATGAGGTCGCCGTCGTTGACTTCGGTGGTTTTCCAGGCGGGGCCGCCTTGGGATACACTGGCGATTTTGACATAGCCATTTTCTTCCCCAATCAGCGCGCCAATGCCGTAAAATTTACCCGACAACTTTTCGTCCCAGGCCCTTTTTTCAACGGGCATAAAAAAGTCGGTATGCGGATCCATCAGGTTGGTGATGGTGCTGACAAACATGCTGAAGCGGTCGTCGTCGGTGGTTTTGTTCAACAAGCGATCGAGCGATTTTTCCATAGTGGTTTTGGCAAAAGCCCTGGCTTTGATTTCCAGTTCGGCGTCAGTCGCCTTTGCGATGGTATCGGACTTGATTCTGTCTTGATCTTCCTGGAGGTCGACCATTTTTTCCAGGGTGAAGAATTTCATTTTTTTGCCCCATTGCTTCAGTTGCATCTGGGAATTGGCGGGGTAATTTAGTTTATCGTATTCGGTTACGATGCTGTCTTGTTCCAGAAACTGAAAGGGATGGGCCAACAAGCCAGCGCAATTGCTCTTGATTTCGTTGAGCCGCTCCTTGTATTTTCCATTCACTGCATAGTAAAAAGCGACCGGTGCGCCCTTGATTTCTTCATCAATGGAATGGTCAAATTTATTGAAAGCTTTGATGTCTGACTGAAGGAAAATGATTTTTTCGGGATCCAGTTGCTTTAGATAAGCTGCAACTATTTTTTCAGAAAATTGATCATTGACATTTTGAGGGCTGTAATGCTCCTGTACCAACAACTGCCCCACATTGTGCAAAATGTTGTCATAACGCTCATCTACCAGGGATTGCTGTGTTTTACTGCTGCTGAGCAAAAACAGACCCGAGATGCAAAAAACAAAAAGCAACAATTTTTGAGTGATATTCATCTGCCCTCGTTTGGATTTTTTTAAAAAACAATGGGGATAAAGCTAATCAATTTTTAGCAAAAAAACATCCCCAATCAGCGGTATTTTTGGTAAATAACGCCGAAAAAGTAACTTTCCGATTTTTTGCGTCATACTGACAGAAAAAGTTTCGAACCAACCTTCACATTTTCGATTATTTTCGCAGTTCACACAATTTACAGGATGCGTAAGCTTTTTTATTATTCCATCCTAATGGCCTCATTATGTGGTCTATTGGGATGCAAAAAGCAACCCAATAGCAACATGATAGCGTTGAACGACAATTGGACTTTTCGGCAAGCGGGCAAAGGAAACTGGCTACCAGCAACTGTACCTGGCACAGTACATACGGATTTGATGGCCAACCACAAAATTCCCGATCCCTACTTTCGCATGCAAGAGGAAGAAGTTCAATGGGTGGACAAAGTCGATTGGGAATACCGTTGCACCTTTCAAGTCAGCGAGGAATTTTTGGAATACGATGCCATCAACCTGGAGTGCCTGGGGCTGGATACCTACGCCGATGTGTACGTCAACGAAAAACTGGTCATCCTGGCGGACAACTTCTTTGTAGCCTGGGAAAAAGAGGTAAAACCATACCTCAAATCCGGAGAGAATAAACTGCGCATCTTTTTTCACTCGCCCATTACAGTGGGTTTGCAGGCGCTGGCCAAAAACAAATACGGTTTGCCCGCCACCAACGATCAATCCGAACGCGGTGGATTAGGGGACAAACTGGTCAGCGTTTTTTTGCGCAAACCCGGCTACCATTTTGGTTGGGATTGGGGGCCGCGGCTGGTTACCAGCGGCGTTTACCGCCCGATCCGTTTGTTTGGTTGGAACAAAGCCCGGCTCACCGACGTGTATTTCCAACAAGACAGCCTCAACGACGAAAAAGCCCAGCTCACTGCCCGTTGTGAAGTAGAATCGCTGGTGGATCACGAGGGGCTGATCGAAATCTGGCATGGCGATACCTTGCTGGCTTCACAGGAGATTGCGATGCTAAAGGGCAAAAACGAGTTTCATTTGCCTTTTGAAATTTACACCCCCCGCTTGTGGTGGACGCACGATTTGGGCAAAGCCAACCTCTACAACCTGACCGCCCGCATCTCCTACCAGCGCAAGCCCGTCAACGAAATCAGCCACAAAATTGGCTTGCGCACCATCAAAATCATACAAACGCCTGACGACAAAGGCAGTTCCTTCCATTTTGAACTCAATGGCCGAGTCATTTTTGCCAAAGGCGCCAATTACATCCCCAACGATATGTTTATCCCTCGGGTGGGGCCAGAAAAATACCGCAACATCATCCGTTCCACGGTGGAGGCCAACATGAATATGCTGCGTATTTGGGGCGGTGGTTTTTATGAAAACGACCTATTTTACGAGCTCTGCAATGAAATGGGGGTAATGGTTTGGCAAGATTTTATGTTTGCATGCAGCATGTACCCAGGCGATCCCGCTTTTTTGCGCAGCGTAGAAGAGGAAGCCGAATACAATGTCAAGCGTTTGCGCAATCACCCTTGCCTCGCGCTGTGGTGTGGCAACAATGAGATAGACATTGCCTGGGCACAGCACAACGAATTTCTGGGTTGGGGCTGGAAACAGCAGTATACCCTGGCACAACGCCGCGAAATTTGGAACGCCTACGATACGATTTTTCACAAGCTGCTGCCAACCGTAGTGGGCGCACATCATCCTGGGATGTTTTACTGGCCTTCGTCGCCGTTCAATATCGTGGGCAAGCATGCCCGCAGTGATACGCCCAATGGCGATATCCATTATTGGGGAGTGTGGCATTCCGAGCATCCGTTTAGCGCGTATTACGAGCACATTGGCCGATTCATGAGCGAGTATGGCTTTCAGTCCTTTCCCGAATTCAAAACGGTGAAAACCTATGCCTTACCCGAAGACTGGAACATCGAATCGACCGTGATGGCTGCGCACCAACGCAGCGGCATTGGCAATTTGCGCATCCGCAGTTACATGCAGCAGAATTATCAGGTGCCGACTGATTTTGAGCAATTTTTGTACGTAGGGCAATTGTTGCAAGCCGAAGGCATCAAAATGGCCATCGAAGCGCATCGGGCGGCCATGCCATACTGCATGGGGTCTTTGTACTGGCAAATCAACGATGTATGGCCAGTTGCCTCCTGGTCGAGCATGGATTATTACCAGCGCTGGAAGGCATTGCATTATTTTGTCAAAAAAGCTTTTGCACGCAACATCACTGCCGCTTTAGTCAAGGACGGCAAACTGCGCATCAGCATCATTTCTGATGACTTGCAAGCTCGGGAAGGCGAATTGCGCATGCGTTTGCTCGATTTTTCAGGGCAAGTATTGTGGAAAAAAGATACTAGCCTCCAACTGCCTGAAAATACAGCACTATTGGCACTCGAACTCCCCCTTGCCGAAATTTGCGACCTGGCAACGACCCGAAAAACTGTACTGGTGGTGAATTTGTACGCCAATGGCAAGCTCCTGCACCGCAATCCGGTCTACCTGGCATCCGCCAAAGACCTTAATTTGCCCCGAAAGGTGGCTATCGACAAGAAAGTTTCACCCAATCAGGATGGCTTTTTGATCCGTTTGAGCGCCCAACAATTGGTAAAAAATGTTTTCCTCGATTTCGGCGACGAAGTCGATGGATTTTTCAGCGACAATTACTTTGATGTTTTGCCCGGCGAAACGGTGGAAGTGGTTTTTAAACCGGCCAAGAAAGGCCTGGAATTGAAGGCTGGGGGGCTGAAATTGTTGAGTTTGGGGGATACGTTGAGGTGAAGAAGTTCTCGTTGTGCCCAACGACCAACAACCATTCCCTGTCGCTATACGACATTGCTCGCCTTCAGCCCGCACTCGGTCGCAATTGTTAGCCCTTCAGATGGCTGACCCAATAAAGTTTTGTATTTTTCGGATTCGAAGTTATAGCCCATTTTACGCGTCAACAACATTTGTACGATTTTTACTAACCTGCAATTTTTATGAAGCACATTTCATCCCTGCTCTATCTGGTCCTTGTATGCATTGTATTGACATCCTGTGGTGGAAAAAAAGGTGAAAGCCCCATGGCTGGAGCTGGCCCAGGTGGAAAGCCTGGTGGCGGCCCTGGCGGCCCTGCTGGCCCGCCGCCGCCTACTCCGGTCGATTACATGATCGTAAATGCGCAAGTGCTGGAAAACACTTTATTTACAACGGGCAACCTGGTTTCCAACGAACAAGTTGACATTCGCCCTGAGCGTTCTGGTCGCATGACGAAGTTGCTCTTCAAGGAAGGCACCCTGGTTCAAAAAGGGGCACTCCTGGCCGAATTGGATCGCGCAGAATTGGAAGCTCAACTTTCAAAACTCAAGGTGAGTGAAGCCTATAACGAACGAGAACTCAAACGCGCCAAAGACCTCTTGGCCATTGACGGTATTGCTCAGGAAGATTACGACCGACTTGGCCTGAATCTGGATCAAACCCGCGCCGACATCCGCATTACCGGAGTAGCGCTGGACAAAACCCGCATCCGTGCGCCGTTTAGTGGTAAGCTTGGGTTGCGTCAACTGAGTGAAGGTGCTTACGTTTCGCCTTCTGACATCCTGGTGCGTTTGCAACAAACCGATCCAATCAAAATGGAATTTGAAGTACCCGAGCGTTTTTCAAGGGATCTAAAAGTCGGTCAAAGGGTACAGTTTACGGTAGAGGGCATCAATCAAAATTTCCGTGCTGAAGTATACGCATTGAGCAACCAGGTCGACGCCGGAACGCGTACCCTTACTGCTCGTGCCCGGTGTGCCAATCCTGGAGGCCAGTTGAAGCCCGGCAACTTTGCCAAAGTACAGATTGTAACCAGCGAAAACCGCGCGGCGGTGTTGGTACCTACGGATGCAGTCATTCCTATCCTGAATGGCCAGCAGTTGTTGGTCATCAAAGGGGGTAAAGTCAAAATGCAGACTGTACTAGCTGGACAGCGATTGGAAAACGCGATAGCCATTTTAGAAGGCATAACTCCTGGAGACAGCATCCTCCTCACCGGATTGTTGGCCCTCAAAGAAGGAATGCCCGTGATACCCACCAAATTGGTTGAATCTCCAAAACCGAATGGCCTATGAACATGTCTTCACTGAGCATCAACCGGCCAGTAATGGCTACGGTGATCTCTATCGTCATTGTCCTTTTTGGATACATTGGTTTTCGCTCTTTAGGTTTGCGGGAATACCCCAGCGTTGACCCTCCGATTGTGTCGGTCCAAACGAATTATACCGGAGCAAGTGCGGATGTAATTGAGTCTCAAATCACTGAACCTCTGGAAGAGAGCATCAACGGCATCGCCGGGATCCGCTCCTTGTCCAGTACCTGCTCCGATGGTCGGAGCAGCATTCGGGTAGAATTTGAATTGGGGGTAGATTTGGAAGCAGCAGCCAACGATGTGCGCGAGAAAGTATCGCAGGCACAGCGCTTGTTGCCACCAGATGCCGATCCTCCGGTGGTATCCAAATCGGATGCCAACTCCAACCCCATCATGTCCATTACGGTGCAAAGCAACCGCCGCAACTTGATGCAATTGAGCGAATTTGCAACCAACGTGATGAAGGAGCGCATTCAGACCATTCCTGGCGTATCAAATATCCGCATTTGGGGTGAAAAAAGGTATGCGATCCGCATCAAAATGGATCCGACCAAGTTGACCGCGTATAGCCTTACGCCGCTTGATGTGCGCACCGCTTTGCAGCGCCAAAACCTGGAATTGCCTTCTGGTCGCATCGAAGGCTACCGCACGGAGTTGACCATTCGCACCGAAGGCCGCTTGTTCACTCCCGAAGAGTTTTCCAATATTGTATTGCGCGAATCGGGTGGTGCCACCATTTTGCTCAGCGATGTAGCAACCGTAGATCTGGAGCCACAAAACAAGCGTTCCATCCTGCGCGGCAATAACATGATCCCCATGGTGGGGGTGGCCATTACGCCACTGCCGGGTGCGAATTACATCGACATTGCGGATCGGGTGTATGATCGGGTGAATGAGATCAAAAAAGATTTGCCAGAAGACATCATCCTGGATTATGCCTTTGATGGCACCGTAAGTATTCGCAATGCAATCAAGGAAGTAGAAGAAACCTTGCTATTGGCATTTGGGCTGGTGGTATTGGTGATCTTTATATTCTTGCGCAACTGGCGCACGACTTTGATCCCGGTAATTGCCATTCCCATTTCATTGATCGGGGCTTTCTTCATTATGTATGTCTTCAATTTTTCCATCAATATTTTGACTCTGTTGGGTATTGTATTGGCTACCGGCTTGGTGGTGGACGATGCCATTGTGGTAATGGAGAACATCTTCCGACGCATCGAAGCTGGAGAAAAGCCCTATGCAGCAGCGCACGAAGGCTCCAAAGAGATTTACTTTGCCATCATCTCCACTTCAATTACGCTGATCATCGTGTTTTTGCCCATTGTATTCTTGCAAGGGCTCACCGGGCGTTTGTTCCGGGAATTCGGGATTACCGTAGCCGGTTCTATCCTCATTTCTATGATCGTTTCGCTCACGCTTACGCCGATGATGTGCGCCCGTTTTTTGAGACAGCAAAAGCATGGGGCCATCTACAATTTTACCGAAAAGTTTTTTGTAGGAATGACCAACTTTTACAACCGTACGCTCAAGGGTTTCATGCGTTTTCGGGGCGTTTCCTGGTTGATCACCATTATGGCCGGATTCGGGATTTACATGTTGCTCAAACAGATTCCTTCCGAATTGGCGCCTATGGAGGACAAAAGCAGCCTCCGGATCGTCATGACTTCTCCTGAGGGAACTTCCTACGAAATCATGGATCGCTACTTGTTGGAAGTGCTCAAAATGGTAGATACCTTGCCAGAAAAGCGAGCCCTTATTGCAGTTACCGCTCCTGGGTTTACCGGTTCAGGTGCAGTAAATTCCGCTTTTGTAAACGTCATTTTGAAGCAACCCGAAGAACGTACCCGTACTCAAGATGAGTTGGCCAAATTCCTGATGCCTAAAATTGGGCAACTGAATTATGCGAAGTCCCTGGTTACGCAAGAACAAACGATTTCAACAGATCGCAGAGGTGGTGGCTTACCTGTGCAATTCGTAATTCAGGCGCCCAATTTTGATGACTTAAAAAGAGTACTGCCCATCTTCATGGAGGAAGCAGCCAAGAATCCAGCTTTTGCCGTTACAGATTTGGATCTGAAATTCAATAAGCCTGAATTGCGCCTGGAAATTGACCGCGAGCGTGCCCGGAAATTGAATGTAAGCATTCGGGACATAGCCGAAACTTTGCAGCTGTACTACGCTGGACAACGCTACGGCTATTTCATCAAAGACAGCAAGCAATATGAAGTCATTGGTGAAGCCGATCGCATTTACCGCGATGATCCACGGGACTTGTCTTCGTTGTATGTACGCAATACCCTGGGTGAATTGATACCGATGAGCAACCTCGTGCGGCTCATTGAGCAATCCAGCCCACCACAACTTTTCCGGTTTAACCGTTACTTGTCGGCTACCGTATCGGCTGGTTTGAACCCTGGTTATACCATTGGGCAAGGCATCGAGGCCATGGAAGCCATCAAGGCGAAAGTGCTGGATGAATCATTCCAAACCGAATTAACTGGTACGTCCAAAGACTTCAAGGAAAGCTCTGGGGGGATCATGTTTGCCTTCTTGTTGGCATTGGCATTGGTTTATCTGACGCTGGCTGCTCAGTTTGAAAGCTTCTTTGACCCCTTAATCATCATGGTTACCGTGCCATTGGCCTTGGTTGGTGCCTTGTTGTCGTTGTGGTGGTTCAACCATACCCTCAATATCTTTAGTGAAATTGGCATCATCGTTTTGGTGGGTATTGTGACCAAAAACGGGATTTTGATTGTGGAATTTGCCAATCAAAAAATGGAAGAAGGTATGGGTGCGATGGAGGCCGCAGTGGAAGCGGCAACTTTGCGTTTGCGCGCCATCCTGATGACCAGTATTGCCACCATGCTGGGGGTATTGCCCATTGCCTTGGCACTGGGAGCAGCCTCTACCAGCCGGATTCCAATGGGTGTTGCCATCATCGGTGGTTTAAGTTTTTCGCTGGTCCTTACTTTGTATGTGATTCCAGCGATTTACACTTTTTTCAATCGACAAAAAGCCGTGAAGCATGAAGCGATCGCAGTTGCTGAATAATATATTTTGTTTTGTACTAATCCTATCTGTTAAAACATTCTCCATCGCGCAAACTTCGGTCTTGCGCGTGGAGGATGCCGTAAAAATTGGATTAGAGAAAAGTTTTGACATCCAGATTTTGCGCAACGAGGAGTTAATTGCCGCCAACAACAATACGCCAGCAAGAGCGGGCATGACGCCTATCGTAAACTCTACAGGTAATGTCTCTTACGCTGTCAACAATACCGTCCAAAAGTTATTTTCTGGAGACATCAGGGCGGTTCCCAATGCGGCGACTTTCAACACCAGAGTTGGAGTAGAAGCGGTTTGGACATTGTACGATGGCTGGCGCATGTACGCCATTCGCGACCGTTTGTTTGCCAATGAGCAGCAAAGCCGTGCGCGTACCACTGCCCAAATGCAGGCCATGGCTGCCGACATCACGTTGGCCTACTACAACATTGTACAATTGGAACA
>NZ_JBBAKG010000116.1:0-16616 GCF_040403615.1 Haliscomenobacter sp.
TTTAAGGCAGTTCCCAAAACCAATCCACCACCAGCAGAGCTTCCATAAATTCCTATATTTGAAATATCTATGTTTAGCGAGTCAGCATTTTTAGCTATCCAATTAATCCCATCGGTGCAATCATTGATTGCAGCGGGGTAAGGAAACTCAGGAGATTTCCGATATTCAATTGAGATGACCAGGATGTCTAATTTTCGAACAAATTCTAAGCAGTTTAAATTGCCGGTGTCTAAATTGCCCATAATCATTCCGCCACCGTGCACGTAGATTAAACAGGGTCTATGCCGTTTATTTGATTCATCATTGGTACCGTAAAGCCTTAGGGCGATATGCCTGTTCTTATCTAGTGTAGGAATATGTAGATCGCGAACTTCAATATCTAATTCTTCAAACTCACTTATTTTCTTAGTTACCGAGTCAAGCGCTGCCCTTCGAACGGCTATAGCGCTGATAGATTTTAAACCCCCAGGGAATTGAAGCAGAAAGTTATCAAGAGCAGCCCTAGAAACAGGGTCAATTTCGACTCCTGAAGCACTCATTTAGCCCCCTAATTTGGCCCAAATATAACCCCAATCACCCAATTATTCTGCGTAAATCCCTTCAGTCAATCGATTGATGTATTTTTCTCTGTATGCAATACTTCTTTGATTATCAGGTTGAAGGGAACTTTAAATGGCTAATGAAGGCAACTCCAACAGAATCAAGTTAACGGGTTCAACCTGGGGTCACGAAAGAGGGTATGCCTCACTCAAGGCATTGAACGCCAATCATTCAAACCTTTTCCCTGCAGATGTTGATTGGGATGTGCGAACTCTTCAGCAATTTGCCGATCAATCTATGAGCGAGCTTTCGAAGAAATACGACTTTGTGGTTTTTGACCACCCATGGACCGGTGAAATAGCCACCCAAGAATACTTCTACCCACTTGACCAATTTCTATCCAAAGAATTCTTGGCCGAACAGAAGGCAAATTCCGTAGGTAAATCCTATGAAAGTTACATTTGGAAAGATCACATCTACGGACTTCAAATTGATACTGCGGGACACGTAAGCGCTGCAAGATCTGATTTGTTAGAGAAAAACAATGTTACAAAGCCAGGCACTTGGATTGAGACCCTAAGTTTAGCTAAAACCTTAATGAGTGAGAAAAAGCCATTATTGGCACTTCCATTAGACCCAGTAAATATTTGGTGTCTGTTTATGACCTTGGCTGCAAATCAGAAACTGAATCCCTACCAAAATGGCAAGCAGGTTCTTGCAGATGAGAAGAGTTTGGAAATACTAAATTTCATTATAGAAATCAGTAAGTTCGGGCCAAAGGAAGCACTCGACTGGAATCCAATTCATTTGCTTGATGCAATGAGCTCCGGAGATGAAGTGATGTATTGCCCCGCACTATTTGGATACTCAAATTATGGAATGGCTGGCTTCAGAAAGAAATTAATTGAATTCGGTCCTATTCCTAGTGCTGGATTTGGCGCTATCGGAGGAATTTTAGGTGGCGCAGGAATTGGAATAACAAAATCTTGTAAAAATCCTGAGATTGCGGCGAAGGTCATTGAGATTATTGGTTCACCAAAAATTCAAAGAACTTTGTATGCAACTACTGGCGGACAATCAGGGCATAGATCAGCCTGGCTTGATTCAGACCTCAACGCCTTCACAAATAATTTCTACGCAAATACTTTAGAAAATATGGATAACAGCTATCTGCGACCACGGTTTGCTGGCTTTGTTGAAGTTCAAACTGATTCTGGGGACGTACTAGCAGAGGCTGTTTACGGAAAGATTTCACCAGAAAAGGCAATTCAAGGTATTAATCAGATTTATCAAGACAAACTAAAGAAATGGTCAGATTTTCAATAGTTTGTTATGCCATTTACCGTTGTAATTGCCGAATTAAAACAAGAAACCAATACGTCTGCTGCGCCAACAACTCTCAAAGACTTTGAGGATTTTCATCTCTTCTTTGATGATCACATAAAAATTGGACTAGGCAAGAGTAACTCTGAAATCGCAGGTTTTCTCGAGATCTTAGAGAAGCAAGATGTGACCATAATTCCAATAATTGCCACTTTTGCAGTATCGGGTGGGCCTGTTGAGAATAAAACTTTTGACTATTTAACCAATTATTTGACTGAGAAACTTTCAAAAATTGAGAAGGCGGATGGAGTCTTAATCGCCCTTCATGGCGCCCTAGTTTCAGAGGATTTTCAGGATGGGGATTCCGAAATCCTTCGACGGGTAAGAGAAGTTGTAGGTCATGAAATTCCTATTTGCGTAACAATGGATTTACATGCAAATGTGACTGAATCTAACGTTGCCTTTGCTACAACAATCAGTGGATTCCACACCTGTCCACATGTTGATTTACTGGAAACAGGCGTTCGGGCAGCCAGGCTTTTAATGGGTATTTTGAAAAAAGAGATTTCACCTTCGATGGAATTCATAAAATTGCCCTTGGTTATTCCCGCATCCAATCACATTGATTTCGAGCCTGGAACATATAAAAATGTTTTGGATTTTGCTTTTTCAAAAGAGAGTTATCCCATTATTGATATCTCAGTTTTTACAGTTCAACCATGGCTAGATATTAAGGAGGTTGGCTGTTCCGTAGTTGTAATTGCCAATGACTCCAAAACTGCAGCTTCACAAACCGCAAAGTTAATTGCCAACAATATTTGGAACAACCGGGAGTCTCTTACTTCTACGCAATTATTAGATCCGCGAGAAGCAATAGCGATGGCGCTAATGCAAGATGTAGGTCCGATCATATTGAGTGATCTGGCAGATGGGACGATGGCTGGCAGTCCAGGTGACAGTCCCGTGGTACTGAAAGCGGCAATCGAACTTGACCCGAGCAAGACAGTATTTATAAGCATCTGTGATCCTAATTTTGCTTTGGCAGCAAAAGAAATTGGTGCTGGAAGATTTATCTCTTCCAAAATTGGGGGGACTTGGGGAAAGCTTTTTTATGATCCTCTGGAAATCGAAGGGCAAATTATTTCTGTTGAAAATGCAGAATTTGTATTTACCCAGAAGAGTTATCTGGGAATGAAGATGAATATGGGATTAACTGCATTAATTAAAATTTCGAACATTTATCTAGTAGTTACTAGTAACCCAACTTCTACAACGGATCCTGCTTATTATTCTGCAGTAGGACTTGATGTTACGAAAGCGCAAATAGTTGTAGTTAAAACCCACGCTGGATTCCGAGATGGCTATCGCAATATCGCTCGAGATTTTTACCTATTAGACACCCCAGGCATGAGCTCAGATAACATAAAAAACTTGTCTTACCAGAATATAGAACGACCAAAATATCCTTGGGATAACACAATGGTTTGGGAAATTTAGCGGCCTTTGAAATCTGCCGGCCGTTTTTCAATAAATGCCCCGACGCCTTCACGTCCATCCGCAGTTTCGATTAGCGGTGCGGTTAACTCAATTTCGAGGTTTAGTGCATCGAACAACGGTAAATCTAGCCCTTCACGAACCAGTCTTTTCAAGACACCAATTGCGAGTGGCGCCCTTTTAAGAACTTCTGCAACATATTCCGCAAGTTCTTCTTCATAATTCTCATCGTCTAAGACCGAAGATATAAGACCACAATTTAAGGCTTCTTCACCTCTGAGCCATCTTCCACGCATAATCATGTCATTAGCTTTTGCTACACCTATTAACCTTGGAACTATTTGAGTTCCTCCTCCGCCTGGAAGGAGTCCTAAATTCGCTTCAGGTAAGCCGAGTTTTGCGCTCTTATTAGCAACAACCAAGTCACAGTGCAGCGCAAGTTCAAGTCCTCCCCCTAATGCATAACCATAAATTGCCGCAATGAATGGTTTGGGAATTTCATAAATCCGATTAGCAATTTTTCCAGCTTCAACAATAAATTCTCCAAAGTCCTTTGCGGACATTGTTCGATATGCATCAATGTCAGCCCCAGCTACAAATGCTTTTTTCCCAGATCCTCTTAATACACAAACTTTTGCATCTGATTTTTCGAATTCATCAAAGGCTTTTCCTAGCTCTTGCCACACTTCCCAAGACAGAGCATTCAGCTTATCCGGTCTATTAATTGTTACGTAAAATACTTTATTTACATTTTCGACAAGCACAACGTTAGACATTGCATTCCATTCTCTTATTTGTCTGCGTATCTGGCGACAATAGCTTCTTCGACTTCAATAAGTCTTTCAATCAGTTGGGATCTGTCAGCGCCTTTGGCACTTTCTAAGAATCTAGTACCGAATGGATCCAATTTGTTTTTGATTAAGGACATTTTTTCTGAAGAAACTTCGTAGCTTTCAAAATCCAAGATCTTCTCAAGCTGATTGCTTCTTGCCCCTAATTGGTAGACACCCTTATTCGAAATATAGAGACAAGCGCCGGGACGTAAACCTCGCTTTTTTCTCTCTTCAGGCGTAATTAGGGTTCTGCAAGCACTTACAGTGGCAACTGAATCAACCATGCTCAGGTGGTCTTCATTCATTTGATATATGACAAAATTTCTATGCATGTCCGACACATCAGCCATGCCACCTTGACCTGGCAATCGAATTCTTTTTCCTGAAGGAGAAGTTACCCAAAGATTATTGGTTCTGAGAGATTTATCTACCTGAGCTACTGCAACAACTTCATAATCGATAAATCCTGGTTCGTAATATAAGTGGAAAGTATCGTCCCCACCCCAGTGATATTTCGCAGATTTGTAATCCAGCGCCTCGCCAATAGATAAAAGTAATGGCCTGGCATCAACATCTACATATCCCCCAGCAGTTGTCATAATTACAACTTCCGGCTCTTTCATTTTTGCTAAGAAATAGGAACCTTGTGCGAGTGGAGATACAGCCCCTGCAGACAAAATTTCGCCTGGCTTATATAGATCAGAGAGATAAGAAATCATTTTGTCTTCAGTTTGAATTGTCACGCTCTCGGATTTCTTATATCCATCAATAAAGGAATAGATTTCTTCCAAATCTATTTTTGCTGCACCCTTAACAAATTTGGTTCGGCGCTCAGTGGGTAAAAGATGTGCCTCATTTAATCCATCTTCAGCGAATTTCTTTATCGCCCTATAGTCCGTTACATAATCTGGAAGGCATGAAGTTGGATATGCACCCATTGGCGAATGCACAATAGTCATTTCTCTTGTCCAAGGAATGAAAATACAGTTCTGTGTAATTTCAAATTCATCGACGATTTTTTCTACACTTACAATTATCTTTTTTGCTGCTCCAAGATAAGTAGTATCCAAGCCTCTTGTACCCCGAATCAACACATTTCCATGGCGATCTGCTTCTTGGGCGTGAACTATAAAGTAATCGATATGCAGTGCATCTGTTCTGGCTAAACCACTTCCATCATTCAAAGGTTCGAAGGTTTTAAAAGCTTTAGTCGTTGGTTCCTTAAAAATCGAGTAAGGCAAATTTCTCAGCGCAGCCTCGCAAGCATTCATCAAAGTTAATGCGGAGTATTCATGGGTTATCAACCCGTCATTCTCCAGCGCCTTGCGGAATCTAGGGGCAAGGCCAAAAACATCTAAGCTGGAGAAGCAGAAGGAAAGCTCAGTAACTTTTCCTGGAGTTTCTAGAAAAATCTCCAATGGAATGTTTCCACTCCACGCGATCATATGTAAATTCTTTACACTAGATCTCTTGATTTCATGAACAAGTGCCATTGGAAGCCTAGTAAATAGTGCTCCACCAAGAGCAATCGAAGACCCATCCTTTATTTCAGAAATAGCATCTTTGATTGAAGCAACTCTACTCATGGCTAAATTTTCTTTGGCTTAGAAATAATTCCCTTAGCAAAGTAGTCTGAAATTTCAGAATCATTTAATCCAAAATATTCTCGTGCTAACTCATCAGCATGTTCTGAGAAAAGTGGTGGATGCTTTCTGATTTTTGAAGGAGTTCCACCAAATTTAACAGGAATTCCGAGCGTTTCCAGGGAACCTGCAGTTGGGTGAGGAATAGAAACAATCATTTCGTTGTGCAAAACCTGTGGGTCTTTAGAAACAGCTTCGTAATCCTGAAGTGGAGCACACCACAAGTCTTTCTCAAGCAATTTTTCCAACAAATCATCAACTTTCCAGTTGATTGTCTTGGCGTCAATTAATCTCTTGTACTCATCTCTCATTGATATTTCATTCTTACTCTCGAGATTCTTAAACTCCAAGATATCTAAAACTTCCCCAATTTCTGCTAAGGGATTCATTGCTAGAGCTATCCAGCCATCACTGCATTTGTATAAACCGTATGGCGCTCCCGTCCAAGGATTTGCGATACCGGCACTACTTCTCTCCGGTTGAATTCTGTTCTGCAAAAAGGCAGTGAACTGATCCAGTTGAGCAGTCAATATTGAACTCATTAAATTCACTTCTACAGTTTGGCCTTCACCAGTATTCATTCGTGAAATCAGAGCCGCTAACGTTCCATAAACGATGTGGAATCCGGCGGTGAGGTCTGCGATACCAGCAGCTATTGGTGTCGGTGGATCTTCTTTTCTCCCGATCACAGTTGGAAATCCGGTGATTGCTTGCGCCAGCAAATCTTGACCAGGTCTTGTTACATAAGGGCCACTACTTCCATAGCCTGAGCTCGATACGACAATTATGTCAGGATTAGTTTTTTTCAATGTCTCATAATCAATTCCAAGTCGCTTCATGACACCAGGTCTGAAGTTTTCGATTACTACATCAGCCTTATCGCAGAGCCTTCTTACAAGCTCTAACCCTTCTTTAGATTTAAGATCGATTCCAATGCTTCTTTTATTGCGGTTGAAGCACATGTAAGAAATGGTTTCGCCACCAGCATAGATTCCACCCAGTGCGAAATTTCTCATCCAATCTCCATCAGGTGGCTCAATTTTTACAATCTCGGCTCCCATGTCACCGAGAATCATTGTGGCAAAAGGCCCCTGTGCTAATTGCGTAAAATCTGCAATGAGAATTCCCTCTAATGGTCCATTTCTACTCACTTTATTTGCACCTTTGCTCTCGTTTTATTTAGGGTTGTTTGGAAGAGTTTTTTATTTGTAAAATATCTTCAGTTGAGTCATAGCGATAACAGCGCGCTGTTGCGCCACCGTCAACTGCAATCGATTGCCCGGTTAGAAACGAAGCTTTTTCTGAGAGCAAAAATGATGCGACTTCAGCTATTTCACTCGGTTCACCAAGTCGTTCAAGAGGGTGAATCATTGCCATGTCTAACTCTGTTTTTGCTGAATCCTCAGCGTCTGAAATAACTTTGCTCAGCATCTCTGTTCTAATTGCCCCAGGCGCGATTGCATTTGCACGAATCCCAAGCGGTCCATATTCCACACAAATATAACGAGTCAGTGCATCAACTCCACCTTTTGCTGCGTCATACGCTGCCCAACCATTGAAGGCTGATCGCCCATGGATAGATGAGATGTTAACAATTGAACCAGAAATCTTATTTTCGATGAATGATTTTATCGCGGCCGAACAACCCCAATAAACTCCCATCAGGTTTACATCAAATAATCTCTGCACCTCTGTCGGGTTTGGATTATGTAGATTCCCACCGAGCGCGATTCCGGCATTGTTAACCCAGGAAGTTAAGGGCGCTACCTTTGATGCTTCTTTGGCGGCTTTCTCGAAAACGCCATCCTGACATAAATCTTCATTGATTATGAGAGCGGAATTTCCAAACTCAGCCGCAACTGACTTTGCTGCTACCTCGCTATTTTCGATTCCAACAACAAAGTACTTGTCAGCTACAAGTTGTTTAAGAATCGCACGTCCAATTCCAGACCCAACGCCTGTGACTACAACGCTTTCTTTCACTTAATCCTCCAATTAACAATAAAACATGCGATCGAAATTAACTATTTTTCATCTTTGAAGAAGTTTGATCTACAAGTACAGCAACTATGAGTGCCGCACCAAGAGCGGTGGTTTGTCCATAGGAAGGAAGTTGCATTTGAGCGAAACCATTAGAAAGTGTTGCCAAGATTCCAACTGCAATAGCCGTTCCTGCAACGGACCCTCTACCTCCAGCCAAACTTGTTCCACCTAAAATTACCGCGGTCACAACCGAAAGCAAGTATGAAGTTCCAAGCTGCGGTGATGCCGAACCAAGTTGGCTCACAAGAACCACTCCGGCAACTGCTGCTGAAAGACTGCTAACCATGTAAAGACCGAGTGGAAGCATTTTTGTTGAAATTCCGGATAGGCGTGCAGCTTCACGATTTCCACCAATTGCAAAAATGTTTCGCCCAACTACGGTTTTTCTCTCAATGAAATAAGCCAGTGCCATTACAAAAACCACAATTATCACGAGTACTGGAACTTTTAGGACCTTTGTATAAAGAAACCAGTCAAATAGTGGGTCGCGAATTGAAACTGTTTGACCTGCTGAAAGTATGAATGCAAGTCCTGAGAAGAACGACATTGTTCCTAGGGTTGTAATAAAGGGGTTAACTCCAAGTTGAACGACAATGAAACCATTCAGGGCTCCTATCGAAGTTCCAATTACAATTGAAATTAAAACAACCAACCAACTCGACATCCCGGTTGCCAACAACTTTCCTACCATCACAGTAGTAAGTGCAACAACACTTCCAACTGAAACATCGATTCCACCGGAGATGATTAATGGCGTCTGGGCCGAGGCCATAATTCCCAGAGCTGTCGCACCAACTAGAATTGTAATTACGTTATCGAATGTTAAGAAATACTCTGGGCTCTGAAATCTAAAAAATATAATCATCAGAATGAGCATAAGTAACAAACCTTGTCTGCGCAGTATGTTGCCAATATCTAATCTTTTTTTGGCGCCCTCTGACTTGGATTGTTTTTTGGCACTTAGTCTCATGATGCATCCTCCAAATAAGCTGCGCGTGCAACTTCTTGTTGAGTAGGGTTTGTTTTACTTAAAGTAATCTTTCCATTTCGCATAACCTCAATGCGATCTGAAATCTTTAATACTTCCTCGATGTCACTACTAATTACCAGCACTGCAACTTTCTCGTTGTGAGCTAAATTTTGAAGTAATTCATAAATTTCTAGTTTCGATCCGATATCTACGCCACGTGTAGGGTCGTCCAAAATGAGTATTCGACAACCAGTCAATAGCCATCTTGATAAGAGAACTTTCTGTTGATTTCCACCTGAAAGCGATAAAACGGTATTTTCAATATTGTCAGTTTTTATTGATAAGTTTCTTGCCCAGAGTTGCCCTGCTACATCCTCAGATTTTGCTTGAATCAAACCCAACTTGGAAAGTTTGCGTAAAAAAGCCAGCGTTATGTTCTCTTTAATGGATCTCTCTAGAAGCAGTCCTTGGGCGCGTCTTTCTGCAGGAACATAACCTATTCCTATATCCATTGTGGATTTAATACTTCCAAGCTTAAGCTCACTTCCCCCAACAATTATCTTTCCTGAAGTTGGTTTATTACATCCAAACAGAGTCATGCCAAGTGAATCGCGTCCTGATCCGGCAATTCCATAAACTCCAAGAATCTCTCCGTATTTCAAAGTTAAATTAGTTTCAGATATGCCATTTGATGTTGATAAATTTTCGACCTTCAATGCAATCTCTGAATCTGCGCTAACGCTTGAAGAAGCCTTAACTGAATCAATAGTGGTGTGGCCGAGCATCGAAGAAACTATTCGCTCCTTATCTCCTTCGCTCTTGCTCATCTCATCGACTAACTTTCCATCTCTAAGAACCAGAACTCTGTCAGCAATGTTTAAAACTTCATCTAATCTATGACTCACAAAAATAATTCCAACACCTTGATCACAGATAGTTTTGAGTAACTTTAACAATCTAGTTGCTTCGATATCGCTCATCGGAGCAGTTGGTTCGTCGGTAATCAGAACTTTTGCACCAGGAGTCAAAGATCGAGCAATTTGAACGAAGGCCCGATAAACGACTGGCATTTCGCCAACATTCTGGAGAAGATCAATATCTTCTAGCCCTAAACTTTCTAACCTTTCAGCTGCCTTACGCTTCATTGAGGCATAATCAACTAAAAATGGAATTTTCTTGCAAGGATAATGCCCGAGCAAAACATTTGTCATCACATTTAATTCCGGACAAAGTTGCAACTCTTGTGAAGCTAAACGTACCCCCGCGGTTTCTGCTGCACGCGGACTATTTAAAACTACTTCTGTACCATCAACAATAATTTTTCCTGAATCGGGGGAAATCAAACCCGCTGCAATTGCTGCTAGCGTTGATTTTCCTGCACCATTTTCTCCGACCAAACATAATATTTCGCCTGGATAAACATGGAGCGATACATCAGAAAGTGCCTGGACGCCACCATACCGTTTGCTAATTGAATTTAATTGCAAAATAGGGCTCTTGCGAGCCCTATCCTGCTGATCGTTTGCGATCAATTTATTCCTATATTCCTATATTTCCTAGTTTCAGCTTATGAACAAGCTGACTTTGGATAGTACTTTCCAACATTCTTCGCTGTAAGAAGTGTTGTTGGAAGAACTACGTGGTTAGGAACTTTCTGCTTATTTATTAGCCCAATTACAGCTGGAATTAGATACTTTCCATAGTTTTCTGGGAAGTATGCGACGCTGCCGTAAAGCTCACCACTACAAATATTTGATAGTAGAGAAGCTCCTTGACCAACAGCCAGCAAGTTATTCATATCGCGGCCAGAGGCCTTGTATGCCTGAACCATTGCGACTGTGTTGTCATCATTGATTCCACCGAGAATGATTTTGGCATCCTTAGGAATAGTTTGAAGAGCATTTCCAGTGTTTACGTTTGTCTTTGCTGGATCCGCACCTTGAGTTGGAACATCAATAAAACGTGATGAAGGAAAGTTTGGTTGAACCTGGTTTACTCCAACGTAGTAACCATCCATACGTTGAATTGAGTTCAAGCCACCTTCTTTGAGAGAACCAATTAGTAGGTAAGGCTCAACAGCTGCGCCCCACTTTCTTAAGGCTTCTTTCATCAGGCCGGCTCCAGCCATTGCACCAGCTGCGCCGTTATTTACATCCACGAATGGAACCCCAGGGTGAACAACGAATGTTGCTACCATTGGGATTTTTGCATCTTTCATTGTGCGTACTGCACCAGGTGCGGCTGCTGCAACAACTTGAGCTGCCATAACACCGTCATACTTCTTTTGAATGAAAATCTTTAGATTTTCTTGCACCTTGATTGGATCAGCATTATCAGAAAGGATTTCTACATTTACACAACCCATTGCTTTGGCTGTTGCTAGCATCCCTTTTCTAACGATTAATGCAAAAGATTCATTGTCAGAGAAAATATCAAACCCTAGTTTGTAGGTTTTTCCTGCGCAAAGTTCTTTCGTTGGCTGACCGACGAACTTCTTCCAGTCTGGAGCCGCTGCATAGGCATTTTGTACCGAAAGCAGTAGTGCGGCGACAGCTAGTACCGAAGCAATCTTGTATCTTGATTTCACTTTTCACCTCTCAGTTGATTTGACGCCTAGATAGGCACTCCTCTGAATTTTGGATTCAGGTGAGCATCCCAACGGCTATCGGGAAGACTAGTCTCCGCATACTCCCCTATGTCAAGCGTTTGACTAGAGAAAATACTGTAAATTTTCGTTATTTTGTCCACATCAAGCGATTGACAAGGCGAGAAAATGAAGTTTTGGGCCACCTCTTCTCAAAGTACGATCCCAAGGACTAATCTTTGGGTCGCTTCTATATCGAGGCTTTGCCCATTTCAAGAATTAGTTTCTAAAAGGAGTTTCATCGATGCTATCCCTCACCAATGGCGTGATTTCCATAAAAGTAGATGAAGACTTAGGCGGTGAAATTCGCTCAATAAAGATGGGAAAGAGCGAATTCTTGGCGGACTTTGATTGGCTGACTCCGGTACAAAATAGTAAATCTACAACTTATGGAAGTGCAATTTTAGATTGGCTTTCAGAATATCGGGGTGGATGGCAAGTTCTATTTCCTAATGCTGGAAATGAAAATACTGTCATGGGTGTCCCGCTCCCATTCCACGGTGAATTTGGAAGAACTAAAACCACGGTTATAACAAAGAAAAAGAATGAGTTGGTCATCAGAGCTGGCACTAGATTGCCATTAGTTTTAACGCGAACTTACAAACTATTACCTAATAAACCTATCCTTCAGATTAAGCAATCAGTCTCGAATGAATCTGATTCAAGTATCCCCTTTATTTGGGGTGAGCATCCGGCATTCTCACTTCCGCGTGGTTCAAAAATTAATATTCCAACTGGGCCAATTCTTGTTGATGCAAATGAAATGGGGGAACTTCAAGATGTTAAACCTGGATCAATTGGTTCTTGGCCGATAGTTTCTGATCGCACAGATGGCCAGATAGATTTATCAGTTGTACCTTCACAAGATGCGGAAAGACTTTGCTACCTTCATGATCGTCCAGAAGGTTGGGCTGCAATGGAACATGGGAAAAAAGTTATTGGCATTTCCTGGGACATCGAAGCCTTTCCACATTTATGGTTCTGGCAAGAAATCGGCGGCAAAGGGTTCCCTTGGTATGGAAGAGCTCAGATAACAGCAATTGAGCCTGCATCTACCTACCCGTCGTTTGGCCTAGAAGCAGCGATTAAGAGTGGGCAAGCCTTCTATTTAAAACCGGGTGAAGTTCGAAGTGCATGGACAACTTTTTCAGTATCAGAATTGCCAGTTAAGGACATTATGAAGATCAAATTAATTGATTCAAAAGGTAATTTTCAGAGTAAATAATGAAAATAGTGAAATAGGAGCAAACCATGGAGAAAAACCTCGCAGGAAGAAACGCTGTTGTGACTGGAGCTGCAATGGGAATTGGGCGGGCAACTGCGGAAGTTCTGGCAGAAAGAGGTGCAAGAGTAATTGCACTTGATTACAACGAATCAAAACTTCATGAGTTGGTCGATATTTGGGAAAAGGCTGGATTAGATATCACTCCAATGCAATGTGATGTCACAAGCGCGGAAGCAGTTTCTTCAGTATTTAAAAAAATAGGTGAGAAGTTTTCTAAACTTTCTATCTTGGCAAATATCGCAGGTGTTGTCAGATACGGAAAAATTGAAGACTTGAGCGAAGCTGATTGGGATTACCAGTTGGATACGAATTTGAAAGCGATGTTTCTGACCTGCCGAGAAGCCGTAACTTTAATGAGAGCAAATGGTGGCGGTTCGATAATAAATATCTCAAGTGTTCAAGCAATGGCAAGCCAACAAACTGTCGCACCCTATGCCGCTTCTAAAGGTGGAGTAATTTCATTTACAAGATCTATCGCACTTGATTACGCCGCGGATGGCATCAGAGCTAACGCAGTGTTACCGGGTTCTGTAGAAACGCCAATGCTACGAGCAGCAGGAGAGCAATTTAATCCTTCAGATCCTGAAGGAGCCATGAAAAATTGGGGCGCTCTGCATCCACTTGGATTCCTTATACAACCCAGAGACATCGCAAATGTAATTGCTTTTCTAGCGAGTGACGAAGCAAGAGTTATAACGGGCGCACCAATAATTGCTGACTCTGGACTTCTTGCCGGTTTAGGCGTTTAAATATGAACCAAGCCCCAGCGCTTCCATCTCGAGAAGAGCGACTTTTACTTCTGGAAAAGGTTGGGAAATCTTTAATCGCAATGCCATATAAGAGTTGGAATTTTGGCGATTCAACTGGTTTTGAAGGAATACTTGAAACCGGTCGGCTTCTAAAAGATTCAACCTACTTTGCATTTGCAAGTGGATGGGTTCGGGGATGGGCTAGTAGGCCAGAACCATTAAAACCTCTTGATTGCACAGCACCTGGTGTTGCAATGGTAGAGATTGCTCACGAGAGCAAAGACCAGGTAATTATTGAATCGCTAAATCGATTAGCTACATATTTAATGAGCCGCCCTAAAAATCGTGGGATTTATGAAACCTGGGACACATTCTGCTTGATTCCACCTTACGGCGGAGAGAAACTTCCCGAGAATGAAGCACACTGGCTTGCAAAGCCACCAGGCGGCACTTGCATCGACTGTTTACATTTTGATCCACCATTTTTCACAGCACTTGGTAAAGCTACGGGCAATACCGAACTGATTGATACGGGTGTGGAGCAAGCCCATGCATACATTGACGCCCTACAAAAAGAGAATGGGATCTTTGATCATTTCTTTATGAATGGAATTACTGGTACTTGGGCTCCTGGTTGGGGCCGAGGCCAAGGTTGGGCACTACTGGGAATGATGGATGTTCTTAAAAATATTTCGTTAGATCATCCAGGCCGTAAAAAAATTGAAAGCGCTGGAGCAAAATTAATTTATTCAATGATTGAGCTACAGCGCGAAGATGGCCGTTGGTGGTGCGTAGTTGATAGTGAACGTTCTGGCGAGGAAGGTTCTACGGCTGGATTTATGGCCACAGGATTTGCTCGCGCTATCAAACTTGGAATTGTTGATGAATCTATTGTTAAACCTGCGATGGTAAAGGCACTATCCGGCGTAATTGCAGACACAAATTCAGATGGCGAGCTTCAAAATGTTACTGCTGCTGTTTTCGCATCAACTAGAAAATCACACTATGAATTTACTCCTCGGGGGTTTTCAGTTCCGTGGGGCCAGGGACCAGTGGCTTTAGCTATTTGCGAGACGGATGTTCTTTTGTGAAAACACTTATAAATCTAAATCAAACACTACAAATAGGGAGCTAATGAAAATGATTGATACTACGAAAAAACTAAATCTAGATAAAGTTGAAATAATTGCTGGTGGCGTTGACCACAGTGAGGGGGTCACCGTGACTCCTAATCAAACAATTTATTGTGGTGGTGAAGCGGGGCAAATTTATCGAATTGATAATGATGCTCCAGTAGAAGTTGCAAATGTAAAAGGTTTCATGCTTGGGCTTGCAAGTGATGCTGAAAATAGAGTTTATGCTGTAGATAATGCCAACAAATGTGTCTGGCGATATGACCCTATAAAAAATGCGACAGAAAAGTGGTTAGAGGGTCCAAAAGGAAATCCGTTTAACGTTCCCAATCATGGAGTCTTCGGCCCCGATGGAAGTTATTACTTAAGCGATTCCGGTGATTGGGCTAAAGCAGACGGAAAAGTTTGGGTGAAAAGACCAGGGAAGCCTGTTGAGATTTTTACAAACGAATCCAGGAATTTTCCAAACGGCAATGCAGTTTCCAAAGATGGCACCAAACTCTATGTAGTCGAATCTGAGCCAGGTGCAATTTGTGAAATAGAAATAAAACCAGATGGAAATGCTGGAGCAAGAAAAGTACTTGTGGATTTGGGACTTTTGGTTCCTGATGGAATTAGAGTTGCGGCAGATGATTCACTAATTGTTAGCTTCTATGCCCCGAACTTAGTCGCACGATGGAGTCCTGAAGGCGGCCTCGAAGCACTGGCTAATGATCCGCAGGCAGTATTCTTAGCAGCTCCTACAAACTTTGAATTCTTTGGTGCAAACCTTGATGTCATGATTTTTTCGAGCCTTGCTCGCTGGCAACTATCGCGCGCAAAGTTAGGCATAAAAGGCTCAAAGCCGCATTATCCAGATAAGAAAGCTATTGGGGATTAATCCGAGGAACATCAAATCGCAGTAATCAATTAACTTGCTAGAATTCACAAGCAAAATCTAATGTAAGTGATTCGGAGTTGATCTTGGCCACTAAGAAAAGTACAACGCTCTCTCGGAAAGCAACTCTACGAGATGTTGGCTTGTTGGCAAAAGTTGACCCGAGTTTGGTCTCACGGGTTTTAAATAATGACCCTAATGCCACTGCCTCTGCAGCAACAAAAACGAGAATTCTGGCTGCAGCCAAGAAACTTAATTACACAACAAATTTCTCTGCTAGAAATCTTAAAATGGCAAAGACTTTAACTATTGGTCTCTTGCTGCCAGATTTAACTAACCCGGTTAATGATTTAGTTGCTCATGGCGTTCAAGAGAGAGCAGCAGAACTGGGTTATGGCGTCGTAATTGCTAACCACTCTGATATCGGTGGAGATAAGACAATTTCACAGATGCTCACGCAAGGACACGTGGATGGAATTATTGCTTTCGTTCATAGCGTCAAAGATTCATTCTTGGAGAATTTATCAAAAAATAATGGGGGAAGAATTCTTCCCATGAATGGAAAGATTAAGGGACTAGATTCAAGCGTCTCTCTGGATGACCCAAAAGCGGCTGAGATGTGTGTGGAGCACCTTGTGGATCTGGGGCATAAAAACATTGTTGGCATTTTTGCATCAGAAGTAAATGACTCACCAAAGCGGCGCCTTGCAGGATTTAAAAAAGGTTGTACGAAATTTAACATCCAGCCAAATGTTGTGTTCACTCAAGGATATGGTCCATATGATGGATATCTAGCTACCTTGGAAGCTATAACGAAATACTCGCCAACTGCAATATTTCCATCCTCAAACTCATACGCCCTAGGAACATATCGAGCGCTTTACGAAAAAGGTTTGAAAATTCCTGAAGATATCTCAGTAATCACTTTACATAACTCAGCACTGACAGAATTTCTCGCTCCCCCACTAACCAGTGTGATGTTACCGGCAAAAGAAATGGGTGAAGTTTCTGCTGAGAAACTTATTGAAATGTTAAATGGCAAGAAGATTAAACATGTACTTGTTGAAGGAAAACCGGCTCTC
>NZ_JBBAKG010000117.1:0-16273 GCF_040403615.1 Haliscomenobacter sp.
GAAATGTGCAGCGCATCCAGGCCATTGGCTACGCCTACACAGTATTGCGTTTGATTAAATGCGGCATAGGCCAGCTCAAAAGCTTCGACCTCTGGCCCCAGAACGTACCAGTTGGAATCATAAAATTGTTGCCAAAAAGCATCCATGTCAGCTTTGAGGGGGGCATGCATGGGTGCAGAAGAGAAAAATGGTACGGTCAACATGCGGCATGGTTTGGAATCATCAAAGGTTACGCTCAACAATTAACCGCAATTTATTTAACTTGAGCGCTAAATTCAACACCTGATTTTATTTTCTTATTTGATAACCCATACCGCTGTAATACAATGGCTAAAAATCAGCAAAAGAAAAAAGGAGGCAACCCAATGCCGCCTAAGCCACAAGGTCAGCCCAAAGTGACCAGGCAAGAAATTTCAGCCAAGCCCTGGGATCCCACGCTGGTATTTTGGGTTCATATCGGAATCGTTTTGGCATTTCTATTCATTGTGCGCATCAATTTATTCGATCTCCCTTTGGAGCGCGACGAAAGCGCGTATGCCTATCTGGGGCAAAGAGCTGGCGAGGGTTTGGCGCCGTACCGGGATTTTTATGAAATGAAGCCGCCATTTTTGTTTTATGGCTACGCTTTGCTCAATGCTGTTTTTGGCTATAGCCTGCTGGGATTGCGTTTGAGTGCCTGGTTTTTATCCTTACTCATTTGTGGTGGCGTGTACTTGATTGCCCGGAGTTTTTTTGGCGCCAAGTATGGATTGCTGGCGGCGGTGACCATGGCCTTGTTTAGTGCGAGTCCTTTCGTGAGTATGACTTTTGCCGAATCGGAGCTGTTGGTGATGGCGGTAGTTTTGTATGGAATCTGGTTGCTGTGCTTGCTGCTGACTCAACCCAGTTCAAGCTTGAGACAGGAACGCTTGCGGCTGGTTGGCGCTGGAGCATTGATAGGCAGTGCCGTGATGATCAAGCAATCTGCTGTTTTTTTTCTGGGTTTCGCGGCGCTAGCGCTGGTTTTATTAGCCAATGGTGATCAAATAAAGCAGAAAGTGGGCAAACTCATCACCAATGGCCTATGGTTTTCGCTGGGAGCAATTGCTCCTGTTTTAATTTGTCTGGCCATCATTTTGGGCTTTGGAGTATGGGATGAGTTTTCATTTTGGAACATAGAATACCCACAGTTGTACACTTCACGTAGTGCAAGCACTATTTCTTGGCAAAAAACCTTCAGCAGTAATTTCATCCAAATCATTCAGTATCAAATGCTGCTTTGGGCGCTTGGCGGTTTGGGGCTTCTGGCGCTGTTGTTGCGGGGCTTAAATCTGAAATTGAGTATCGCCCTTTTTGGCTTGTTGCTTTTTTCTTTTTTGACCATTGTACCTGGTCAACGTTTTTATTTGCATTACTGGATTCAATTTGTACCAGCGGTTGCCCTGGTGATTGCAAACTTGTTTTTTCAATTGGAAAAACTGGGGCAAAAAGTAGGTTTTGGTGCTTTCAAAAACTTGAGTTTCCCCATTGCAGGGCTATCTATTCTGGTGGTGATGGCAACCTCTGCTCCACTTTGGCTCAATGAAAATTCAACCGCGATAATGCGCACAATGTATGGTGGCAACCCTTTCCCTGAACACCAACTGATTTCGCGCCTGATTGCCTCCAGCATCCAGCCCAATGAGATGGTAGCCGTAATGGGTTCCGAACCCCAGCTGTATGTGTACCTCCAACGCAAAGCGCCTTCCCGGCATTTTTATTTGGCTTTTTTGTCGAGTAAGCATCGGTTTATTGAGGAGTGGCAAGAAGAAGCCTTGCAAGGCCTGACAACCCAAAAACCAGATTACATCGTGTTCAACATCGTGCCTTTGTCCTGGATGCTGCACGAAGACTCTAACCAGCGCTTGTACCAATCATCTTACAGTTGGGCAATGCAAAATTATACTCCCATTGCCTGGGTAGACCTCGCGGATTTCCAAAACCCAACTTTGATCTCGGATGCAGCGGCAGCAACTTACAAGCCTACGGGCAGTAGTTACATCATGGTGCTGAAAAAAAAGCAATAGGATGAATGAAGTATATTTCAATAAAGATCTGCCCCAACTGATTGAATTCCCAACCCATGGTGAATCAGCCATTGGTTATCTGGCGGTTGGTCAAATTCAACAAAGCATTCCATTTGAGGTAAAACGGATTTTTTGGACTTATTTCACCCCCCAAAGCGTCATTCGGGGGCGGCATGCCCATTATGCAACCTCGATGCTGCTTATTGCGGTACATGGCCGCATTGAAGTTCATGCAGAAATGATAAATGGTCAAAAGTGGGACTTTTTGCTGGATCGGCCTGATCTTGGCGTTTTTCTGCCTCCACTCACCTGGCATACCATGCAATACAGTCACGATGCCGTGCAGCTGGTGCTTACAGATACGGTTTATACTCCAGAAGATTACATTCGGAGTTATGACGCTTTTTTGGCGTTGAAGGAGGGTAAGTTTTAAGTTTTATTCCTTATTTTTGTTTTAATTTTCTTTTGCCTTTCACTTTAATACACAGCCTTCGGTTCATTTTTTTTCATCATCAACCGAGGCTAATCATGAAATACACGCCACGCCAATTGAGTTTTGCGCAATACCTGTTGCGCCGTATCGGCTTTTTGCGCCAGAAAGACATTGATGTTTATCTTCAACATCTGCTCAAAGTCAAGGGCAGGTACCATTTTAATCCAAAAGCAAAAAATGCGTTCAAAAGTTGGCAGTATTCTGCCAAAGCATGTATTGATGCCTTGATGGCTGAAATTAAGCTAAAGGGATCTCCTACTGAAATCAAAACCCGTAAGCTGAATGGCAAAAATTGGACGGCAACAAGTTTGTCGCGGTATGCTTTCTGCTCTGCTGCATTTTCCATCGGGCACTCCTTTGAACCCGCTGCGGCAACCTCTAATGAATGGATAGAAATCGGGGAGTGCCTACATCAGTCTCTCCGTTTGGGGGTGCGGTACAATCAAAGAAACGCTGATCCCGATCCTTTTTACCAACGCGGCTGGCAAAATCCAGCAATTACGAAAATGCTCAGATCAAAGCTCGTTCATGTTGGGCATGGAGAAAAACCCCAGCTTTTCCAAAACGAGGAGACCGGATTTTCAGGCAGCCCCGATTACATTTTCCAAGATCGGGATGGGGCTTATTTTGTAGTGGAAGAAAAATTTATTCGCCAAGATGACCCGATGAACCCTACTGCGTTGAAACTAATGCGGGAAGAGCTGGCGGGGACATTGGAAGCCAAGAACCAGGATCGGTACCAAGTTTGGGAGAAGCTGCCTTTTTATTTTTTTGAAAGCCACATTATCCAAGTGCTGGCCTACTTGTACAACCTCATTGAATACCCTTTGAGCTATGGCTATTTGGTGTATTGGTTGTATGATTTCAAGGATGGAGAACCCTACGTGTTTAAAGCAGGTGTCAAAAAAATCAAGCTGGATGAAAAATCAAGCGACTTGTACCAGCAATACAAACTGAAAATGGGGAAATTTATGCAGAAAGGGGTGGAAGCATTTGATGCGGCATTGATTAATCCCAAAAAATGCGCAGCATGCTCGTTTAGTCCTTTTTGCATGCAAAAAACGCGGCGTTTAGATCACGTTTGGCTTCCTTATCCAAGTGATGCCCTGCGATTGTTTCCAAGCGAATTCCCAGATGCGTTGCGCCCAAATCTGGGTCACCAAATCTGATACTGTTCCAACTGAATGGCTTCGCCATAAAACAAGCGAGTGGTCTCTTCAAAGGATTGGGTGTAATCAGAAACATAAAACCGGTGGGGACGGCGCTTTTCCAGGTTCAACAAATCATTTTGGGCAAGCTTGCTGGCCACTTCATCGGCAACTACCTTGGTAGAATCAAATACCTCTATCTTGTGTTGAAAATGGTCTTCTATCTCCGGACGAATCAAGGGGTAGTGTGTACAAGCCAAGAGCAATGCCTCGATATCTGCAAAACCGGGATGCGCCAAATAGGTATCCAGAATGGCTTTACTGGCCAGGTTGTGTACGAAGCCCTCCTCGATCATGGGTGCCAGTAGCGGAGTAGCCAAAGATTCAACGGATAGAGAGGGAGATACGCGGTGCAATTGTTTGTGGTAAATCCCAGACTGAACGGTTGCTTTGGTGGCAATAACGCCTACTTTTTGAAATCCCCTTTGCGCAACTGCACTGACGAGGGGATCTACGACATTGACAAACAATGCCTGATTGCGAAAAAATTCCAAAAGCACATCATAACCTGCCGAAGAGGCAGAATTGCAGGCCACCACGATCATTTTGCAGCCTTGGTCGAGCAAAAACTTGCTGATGCGCAGGCAATAGTAGCGAATGGCGTCGGCAGATTTATCGCCGTAAGGAAGGTGAGCAGTATCGCCAAAGTAGATGATTTCTTCGTTCGGCAATTTGTTCACAATGGCGTTGGCAACGGTAAGGCCTCCGATTCCGGAGTCAAAAACGCCAATAGGTTGAGATGCGCTGGTCATTATTTAAGTTGAAGCGTAGAAAAAATTTAGGGTTGATCAATAAACACGATTCCGGCACTTCGGCTTCGCTCAGTGACCGGATCGTGTTTATTGATCAACCCTAAATTTTTAGCTAATTACTGCGTAATGCCAAGTTTTTTCTTCACCATCGGTGCCACATCCATGGTTGCGTCGAAGTAAAGCAAAATGCCTTGATCAAAGATGTAGTTATACCCACCTTCAGTGGCAACAGCTTTGACAGCAGTATTGAACTCGTCCAAGATCGGCTTTAACAGCGCATCTCTTTTGGTTTGAAGGAGTTGAGTCATCTCTTGTTCGTAAGCAAGAATCTTTTGGCGTTCCTCCTCGAGCTTCTTCTCCTCTTCTTCTTGCTGTTTGGGTGGTACCAAACCATCCTGCACACGCTTCTGGAAGTCGGTTACCTTGGTTTGGAAAGCAGTGACCATATCCTGGCCTTTTTTCTGGAGCTGCTTTTGGTAAGCTTCCATATCAGAATCTGCCTGCTTTACCTTAGGCAATTCTGACATCATCGCTTGCGAATTGATATAGCCAAACTTTTGAGCTTGTAAGGCTACAGTGCAAAGTAAGGCGATGATTAAAAAACTGCCAGTCTTCATAAACTTGCTCATTGTTGTCCGTATTTGCGATTATAAATTTTCGAATCGTTCGAAAACCGCGCAAAAATAATCTTTTTCAGATTATTTTAAGCGATTGATGATGTCGTCTGTTTTGTCGTACTGCGGATTGGAGAAAATCATCCCCGCAGAACCTCCTTTGTCAAAAATAAAATCGTAGCCTCGTTCCTTTGCATAGGCTTCGATGGCGGCGTATACCCGATCCTGAATGGGCTGCACCAGTTCTTTGCGGCGCAGAAATAAATCACCTTCTGGAGAAAAGCGCTTGCGCTGCATTTCGCGCACTTCTTTTTCCTTGTTCATGATCTCATCCTCACGTTGACGGCGAGCCTCATCGCTCAAAAGGACTTGCTCCGCCTGAAAACGGTTGTATAGGCTCTTAATTTTGTCGTATTCCTGCGCAATTTCCTGGCGCCAGCGGGCAGCCATTTTGTCCAACTCGTCCTCGGCAGCCTTGTATTCATTGACACTGCCAAGTATTTTTGATACGTCAACACTGGCAATGCGTTGCGCCTGAACGGCCATCGTAAACGCAGGAACCAAGGCCAGTACCAATATTGCTTTCTTAATGAGGTTAAATGCTTGCTCCTTCATGGAAGATTTTTTGTTTTGTGACGAAAATATGTAATAAGGTAACGGAAAGTTAGCAGAATTGGAAACAGGAAGGGGGTGGTTTAACTATTGCTTAACCTAGCTTTCTGGTTTTAACATTTCTGGTTTGGGTTTTTAACAAGCAAAAAATAAATGCTGGCCACTATTGCTTTTCCAAATTCCTCAACCACACATCCGTTTGCGCAAATGGAATTTCGATGCCACGCTCCCGGAATTTTTGTTCAATGCTCACGCGAATGTCACTTTTGACATCGTCGATGTCCCTAAACTCACTTGACCAAAAAAACACTTCCAGATCAAGACTCGAAGCACCAAACGCAATCAAGCGAACATTGACTTCAGGAGTGGCCAATACACTGGGGTGGCTGCTGGCAATTTCTTCCAACAACTGAATGGCCAATTGGACATCCGATTTATAGGAAATCCCTACACTGACATTAAACTGGGCAATATCGTCCCCATGACTCCAATTGGTAACGTTGTTGAGTACCAGTTTGGAATTGGGTACAATGACACTGCGGTTGTCCCGCGATTGTACCACTGAAGTTCGGGGGCCAATGCGCCGTACTCTACCCACCAGGCCATCTATCTCTACCCAATCTCCAACTTCCACTGCGCGTTCAAAAAGCAATAAAATGCCTGAAAAGAAATCGTTGAAGGTTTGCTGCAATCCAATTCCCACGCCAACCAACAAGGCCACTGCGCCACCAGCCAGCACACTGATGTTGACGCCTACAAAATTGAGCGCGATCAAACTCGCTACGAAATAAATGAAATAGTTGACCAGTTGGTTAAACGCAAACTGTGAACCAATGTTGATGTTGCGACGGCGGTAAAAGCTGGCCAAAAACAGATGTACAATCACCCAAATGATCAGTTGCGCCAGTAAAATGATCAGGCAAGCGCCCAAAATATTGGAAGCCCGCAAGAGGTAATCGTTTTTCCCGAGCTTGCCTTCAAAAAAAACAAAATCAGATTGAAACAAGCGCAACAAAAACATCAAAGTAACTACATACACTGCGTATTTGATGTAGCGATTCGACGTTTGCCAATTGCGTGTGACTCCGGAAGTCCCTCCCAATAGAAGCGGGTTTCTTTGGTTTTCTCGTACCCGCACCAAGCTACGCAAAATGACCCGGCCCAAAATCAAATCCGCAATGCGTGCTACTTGCCAGAGCATCAGTCCTTGCAACAAGGTAGACACCCCGATCCAGCGCTGTTTGTCCTGAAAGAGGGTATAATCCATCTTGCTGATCCAGATCAATCCCAGCACCATACTGTACAAAAACAAAGGTTGAAAGCGCCGCCGAACTTGTCTTTTTCTGGCCTGCTCTACCTCAAAACGGACAAACAATTTGGGCAGCCCCCATACCAAAACCAGCCAGTCCAAGACCAGCACTCCTAGCACCCATAAAATACCAAGTGTTAATTGTGCTCCGCTAATTTGGAATCCACCGATATTGAAGAGTATTTTGCTCCAGAAGTTCTCCATGTGCTATTTGAACATTCGCAGTCTATTAATCATCCATCAAAGAAAGCTAAAAAATAATGATCATCCAAGGCCAGGTTATCGATATTCATCAACGGCGGATTTTTCCGGGCGAAATACAAATTGTACAAGGGAGAATCAAAAGCATTCGCAGCATTGCCAATGCTCCTTCGCGTTACATTTTGCCAGGCTTGGTGGATGCCCATGTGCACATTGAAAGCTCTATGCTAGTGCCTTCCGAATTTGCCCGTTTGGCCGTGGTGCATGGCACCGTAGCCAGCGTTTCCGATCCGCACGAAATCGCCAATGTGTTGGGCATCGCTGGCGTAGAATACATGATCCAAAATGGCCAGCAAACCCCTTTCAAGTTTTTCTTTGGTGCACCTTCCTGTGTTCCGGCAACGGGTTTTGAAACTGCGGGAGCCAGAATTGGTACCAACGGGGTAATGGCGCTACTCAAGCTGCCAGAGGTCAAATACCTGGCCGAAATGATGAATTACCCCGGCGTGTTGATGGACGATGATGAGGTTATGGCCAAAATCAAAATTGCCCAGCAAATGGGCAAACCGGTAGACGGCCACGCCCCAGGCCTGCGCGGCGCTACTGCCAAACAGTATTTCGACGCGGGCATCAGCACCGATCACGAGTGTTTTTCCTACGACGAAGCCCTGGACAAACTAAAATTGGGCGTCAAAATCATCATTCGGGAAGGCAGCGCTGCCAAAAATTTTGACGCACTGATCGAGCTGTTGCCCCTTTACCCGGATCAAATCATGTTTTGCTCCGATGACAAGCACCCCGATGATTTGATCAAAGGGCACATCAATCAACTGATTGCCCGGGCGCTGATGAATGGTTGCGACTTGTACGACACCATCCGGGCAGCAACGGTCAATCCCATACAGCATTACCAATTGGAAGTCGGCTTGCTGCGCGAAGGCGACCCCGCTGACCTGATGGTAGTAGAAGATTTGAGCACTTTCGAAGCGGTTGAAACCTACATCAATGGCCAAATGGTAGCCCATCACGGCCAAACCTTGCTCCATTCTGTAGTAGCCGAAGCGCCCAATAATTTCAATACTCAATTGAAAGTCCCTCAGGATTTCAGGGTTAAAGCAGTGGCTGCGGCCAAAGCAAAAGTCATCGAAGCTTTGAATGGCGAGATCGTCACCCGCAGCAGCAGTGCGCTTTTGCCCAATAGTGGCGGATTTGCGATGAGCGACCCCGGTCAGGATGTCTTGAAAATAACCGTGGTCAATCGCTATGCCGATGCGCCGCCAGCAGTGGCCTTTATCAAAAATTTTGGCCTGAAAGAAGGCGCGATTGCTTCTTGTGTAGGCCACGATTCGCACAACATCATCGCGGTGGGTGTAGACGATGAAGCGATTTGCGCGGCGGTGAATGCCATCATTCGTCACCGGGGCGGCATTTCGGCTGTCACAGGGACGGTTGAAAAAGTGTTGCCACTTCCAGTTGCCGGCATCATGACCAATGCCGATGGCTACCAAACGGCCCGTTTGTACAGTGAAATCGATGGTTTTGTCAAAAACACCCTGGGATCAACCCTGACTGCGCCTTTTATGACCTTGTCGTTTATGGCGCTGTTGGTCATACCTGATCTCAAGATTAGCGACCTGGGTTTGTTTAGTGGAAAAGAATTTGCGTTTGTGGAACTGTTCTCATAAAGTATAACCGCTATCTTTGCCCGGAAAATTTATTCAATTCTGACTCATGCAGGTTTTTGCCAAAGTTATATCTGTTTTATTCCACCCTCTTTTGCTACTCACTTACATGCTGGTGGTATTCCTGTTGGTCAATCCCTACTTGTTTGGGGTACACAACCTGCAGGAACCTTACAGCATGCAATTGATCTTGCGGGTATTTTTGTCGTCTTTTTTTATTCCGATGATGGCGGTGTTGATGCTGCGTTTTACGGGTTTGGTATCCTCCATTGAGATGCCCCAGCGCGAAGACCGCATTGGCCCCTACATTGTAACCGGCATTTTTTACCTCTGGCTGTTCCGCAATTTGCTGGACAATACCATGGTGCCTCGCCTGTTTTCCAGTTTCGTACTGGGTTCAACCATCTCGCTTTTTTTGGCTTTTTTCATCAATCTTTTTTCCAAAATCAGCGCCCATGCCGTAGGAATGGGGGGAATGATTGGTATGTTGGTGTTGCTGATGCGCAGTTTCCCAGAGTACAGCAGCATTTCATTTTCACTCCGTGGTGGCGATGTCATGGAGATAGGCTTGAGTGTGGTACTGTTGATCACCATCTTGCTTGCGGGCTTGGTAGGCACTTCCCGCCTGAGTTTAAAGGCTCACGAACCGATGGACTTGTATGGCGGTTATTTTATTGGGTTGATTGGTCAGTTTGTGGCCATGCGTTTTATTTTGTAAGCAAGTCGGCAACCGGGCTTAAGTTCATATTCAGGTTGTTTCTTTCCCGATTTTTTTGCACCTTCGGCAGCGAAAACCCGCTGACCATGAAAGGATTGTTTTACACTTTATTGCTTGTTGCCAATTGCACCTGGGCCATCGGTCAGCAGCACAACGTCGGCGAGGTAACTGTACCTTATCACATCTTCAGCATTTATTTTGGTGGTGGCTCGCACTACATAGATCAGGAGCAAATCGACGCCCTGAACAAATGGCTGGATGAAATCCCCGAACTCGACAGCCACGATGTCAGCATTCACGGACATACCGACAACATCGGTGGCGCAGAATACAACCAATGGCTATCTAAAATGCGCTCCGACAATACCCTGCAAAAATTGCTGGACAAAGGCCTGCGCCCCGAAATGATCACCATCCAGGATTTTGGCCAATTCAATCCCCTTTTTGACAATTCTTCCTGGGAAGGCCGCCGAAAAAACCGCAGGGTGGATGTTATCGTATGGCCACCGATACAGTGATGGGGAGTGACAATGATTTCAATCCCATCCAAATTTTGCTTAATTTTGTAAGAAAAATAGATGTATGACCATCGCCAGATTAGACAATGAAGTATTTTTCAAAAAAGCTTTTACCGATGAAATCGTGTTCAAGGCTTTTGTCAAAGACATCATTGGCATTGAGATTGAGCCAGATAAAATAGAAACGGAAAAAGCCTTTCAACCCAAACTGGGAAACATCAATTTTAAATACGACATTTTTGCGGAAGACAGCAAAAAAAGGGTCGTCATCGAAATTCAAAAAGTAGAATACGACCACAATTTTGACCGATTCCTGCATTATCATCTGCAAGCCATCACCGAGCAACAACGCAGCAGTGAGGATTATACTGTTGATAAAACGGTGTATACCATTGTGGTCATGACTGCACCCTATAAAATCAATGAAAAAACAAGAGAGATTTACAGAGACGAAGTCTTGATCTCTTCCTTAAATCCTAAAAACTTAACCGGAATTGAACGCAAAATTTTCAATCACGAATTGATTTACCTTAACCCCAATTACAAAGGAAAAGATACGCCCACCAATTACCGGGATTGGCTAGACCTGATTTATGAAAGCATTCACCATCCCGAAAATCCAAATGTGAACACTCAAAATGCAGGTGTAAAAAGAGCCGCTGAAATTGTGAGTTTTGAAAACATCAGCCCCGAAGAATGGGAAGAAGCTAAAATCGAAGCATCAAAACGCAAAGTCATCAAACTTGAAAGAGAAGAAGAAAGATTTGACATTGCGAGAAAATTGCTAAAACGGAACCTTTCAGATGAAGCCATTGCCGAAGATACGGGGTTAACGGTGGAGCAGGTCAGGGCATTGAGGGAGGAGGATTAGATGGGGTACTTGCTATCAAACGATCTAAATTTGTACACAGCTCACTCGTAACGGCTGGGATAGCAACAAAAGTTCGATTAATGGCCTAAAAATTGCTTGTAGGGTAAATAATCGTTTGCTATATTCGCTGGTGAGAGGAATACAGTAATGCGTAAATAGGCTACTTAAAAGAACGCGGACAAAGTGAATTTACCTTTAGCAGACGACTAAGTAAAATACGCAATGCGGGTTTAGGTTAGTCGTTGGTTGTGGTAGTGCGATAGTTCTCGGTGACCATCCAACAAAATAAAAAATCAAAAAAACCTCCCAAAATCTCCCCGAAATAGTTTACCTTGCGATAGAAATCAAACAAAAAATCAGGTATGATCATCGCCAACCCCATCTATGACGTAGTGTTCAAATATCTGCTGGAGGATGTAGAGATTGCTCGGGAGTTGCTGTCGACCATTCTAGGGGAGGAAGTGCAAAGTGTGGAAGTAAAACCACAGGAAACCTCCACCGAAACGAGTGGAGATATCCGTATTTTGCGTTTTGATTTCAAGGCAGTAATCAAAAAACAGAACGGAGAAATCAGTAAAGTACTCATTGAGCTACAAAAGGCAAAAAAAGCCTTTGATGTGATGCGCTTTCGACGCTATCTGGGTGATAATTACCGCAAAGAAGACGATGTACTCAACGATAAAGGCGATCTAGAAAAACGCCCGTTACCTATCATCACGATCTACTTTTTAGGTTTCCCATTAAACAGTATTCAGTCGGGAGTGGTCAAAATCAATCGGGAATACCGCGATGTAGTGACTCAGGAAATCCTGGACATTAAAGAAGATTTCGTCGAGTTGTTGACCCACGATTCTTATTTGATTCAAGTGCGTAAGTTAGCCAAAGCAGCCCGCAACAAACTGGAGCGGGTACTGCATATTTTTAGCCCGATTTATCAAAGTACAAAGGACAAGCATCAACTCGATTTTCAAGGCGATATCAATGATCCCTTGGTCAAAAAAATGGTAGATCGTTTGGGGAGAGCCATTGCCAGCGAAGAGATTCGGGACTTGATGGATGTCGAGGATGAACTGGATAGAATTTTTGATCGAGAGATGAAAAAAAAGGATGAAATTATCGCGGAGAAGGATCAATTACTGATTGAAGAAAAGAAACGCGCAGAAGTAGAGAAGAAACGTGCAGAAGTAGAAAAGAAGCGTGCAGAAGATGAAATCCAGAAAAACCTTGAATTGCAAAGGCAAATCGAAGAGCTAAAAAAGCAAATCAAGCCATAGATTTGGACATTCTCTTGCATCTGGAGAACTGTCAAAGCACTATCTTGCAGCCATCGCTTCCTGTTGAACCCTAACTGCAAGTACCGCTGATCGAGTTGATCCATTTTCTGGGTTATCATTGTCCGGTTAAAAACCAAACCACGCCATTGGGGGTTGGTTTGACTTTTCAAGACATTATTTCGGGCGAATCTGAAATGTCGTTGATGAGGAATACGGAAGGTGTCATCTCGTCCAGTTTGGATAGGTGGCAGGCCTTGAACTTTGAAACCCAACTTCATTAAAATTGATAATCATGTTCAACATGCCTTTAGTTTCGGTAGTCATTGCCGTATACAACGGAGAAAAATATCTTCGGGAGACATTAGAGAGTCTGTGTGCACAAACATTAGAAGCATGGGAGTGCTGGATTGTAGATGATGGGTCAAATGATGCGACTGTTTCCATTGTTGAAACGTATTGCCAGAAAGACAAACGGTTTCGTTTGATTAAAACACCCGGCCGCCAAGGTCCTTACATCGCTGCGAATCTGGCGTTTCCCCATTGCGCTGGAAAATATATCGCCAGGACGGATGCCGATGATATCAGCCTGCCGGAGCGATTTTCTACCCAGGTATCCTACATGGAGTTGCATCCTGAAATAAAAGTTTGTGGCGGCTGGCATTTCAATTTGCTCGAGGAGGGCGGGACGAAGCTTCGACACTACGAAACCGATCCGGTATTTTTACGCTGGCAACTGCTGTTTCGATGCACCATCGTTCATTCGACGATGATGCTGAGAAAAGATTGGTTTGAATCAATCGGTTATTATCCGAGCAAAAGGTTGGCGCAAGACTGGTATATATGGCAAAGGGCAGCGCGTGAAGAAGTGTTGCATGTAATTTGCGAACCCTTGATATTATGGAGAATCCATGCCCAATCAATCACTAAAACGGAGACTGCGCCCCAATTTGACGCCGGGGCAGCGGTTGCGTGCAAAAATATGGAATCAGTAACCGGTGATATGCCTGATTATGATAGCGTTAAAGCGCTCATTGGCGCTATGAGGGGAGATAAACTCGAATTGATTCCAAGGGCCGAAGATTGTCTTCGCTTAATCACCAAATTGTTTTTCACCTTTGAGACTGAAAATATTATCAGAACAAAAAAACAGTTGATCCTCATTCGAAATGAATTTCATCGCATCGTATTTTCGCTTTTATTGACCTATTACAAAGGAAATACTTTAGAGATACTGAAATTTTCATCGTACAGCTTAAAAGTCGGACAAAGTCGGCAATGGTATAAAGGGATGGTCTACTTTTTCTTTCAAGCGTTTTTGAAACCATACAGGAATGCCGCCCAAGAATAAAATCAAGTTAAAATTGACAAAACAAATGTTACCCATGCAGCTCACCGTCCTCGGCAACAGTGCAGTTTGCCCTTTCCAAGGACGCCATTATACCGCTCAAGTCTTACAATTTGACAATCAACACTTTCTGATTGATTTCGGCGAAGGCACCCAGATGCAAATGCACCGCATGGTATTCCTTTTGAACGCATTCGGCAGATTTTTATCAGCCACCTGCATGAAGACCATATCTTTGGGCTGGCGGGTCTGCTCGCGGCTTACCCCGCGCGCAAGCACAGCTATAAAGTGGAAATTTTCTCCCCCCGGCTTACGCGGCAGAAGAGGGTGAAACTATGGAAATATAAATTACATCATTTAACGAGAAGACCATGAATATAAAAGGAGCCGTTGCGCTGGTTACAGGCGGAGCGCATCGTGTAGGCAAAGCGATTGCTTTGTCGCTGGCACAGGAAGGGGCTAATGTGATCATCCATTACAATCGCTCGGAAGAAGAGGCCCGGGAGACCGTCGCCGCAGCGATGGCGCTTGGGGTAAAAGCCTTGGCGATCAGGGCCGATATTGCCGATCCCACGCAGGTGAACAACATGATCGCCCAGGCCGCGCAGGAGATTGGTCAGGTTGACATTTTGGTCAACAGCGCATCGCAATGGAAATCAACGCCATTTCCTTCCGCGTCGTTGGAGGAATGGCAAAGCGTATTCAACACAGATTTTAATGGGGCGTTTTATTGTGCCAATGCCGTTGTACCGCAAATGTTGGAAAAAGGGAGTGGTTTGATCATCAATATCTTGGATCTTTCCGCAGTACAACCTTACTATAAAATGTCGGCGCACGGCACAGCAAAAGCGGCGCTACTCTCCCTCACCCATCATCTCGCCCTGGAATTAGCCCCTACGGTGCGCGTCAATGCCGTTTGCCTTGGCCCTGTGTTGCCGCCCGCCCACATGTCTGCCGAAGAAATTGCACAAGTGGCCGCCCACAATATGTTGCAACGATGGGGAACCCCGGATGATGCGGTGCGCGCGGTGCATTATTTGATCGCGGCCGGGTTTGTGACCAGCGAATGCCTCACCGTTGATGGTGGTGCACGCTATGCCCACTACTAAGTACTTTATTAGCTCCAAATTTTGGCCATTCAAATTTTAAAGAAGGTATAATGATACCAGGCATTTACGGAAAATGAAAAAAATGAAAATTGCAATTTGTACCACAAATTATAGTGTATATTCTGAAACCTTTATAAAGGCTCAGGTTGATTTATTGCCAGCAAGTTTGGTATTGCATTCAGGATGGTTGCCCACACAATTTAACAATGGAATTTCCATTCAAAACAGGTTTCAATTTTCACTAAGGATGTTTTTTCAGGAAGTTTTAAAAATAAATCTCTTCACTTTGGAAACTTCGATAGGAAGACTTTTAAAGAAAAACAAAATCGATCTTGTATTAGCGCAATATGGTCCGGGAGGCGCTGCAATGCTCTCTATATGTAAAAAGTATCGAATTCCCTTGGTAGTACATTTTCATGGTTTTGATGCCAGCGATACAAGTATCATAGAACAACATGCAGCAAGCTATTGTGAAATGTTTGATTACGCAAAAGCCATAATTGCGGTTTCAAGTATGATGAAAAAAAAGTTGATTGATTTGGGTTGTCCACAAGAAAAAATTCACCATATAACCTATGGTCCAAATGATATTTTTTTCAAAAATAATCCAACCTATCTGTCAAACACTTTTTTGGGAATTGGTAGATTTGTAAATAAAAAGGCGCCATACCTTACCATTCTAGCCTTTAAAGAATTGTCTGACGAATATCCTGACGCAAGACTTAAAATAGCCGGTGAAGGTGAACTGTCAAATACATGCAGGAATATTACTAAAGCATTTAAAATTGAGGACAAGGTGACGTTTTTAGGTGCAATCAATCCCGAACAAATCAGAATTGAAATGGAAAACGCTTTGGCATTTGTTCAACATTCAGTTGTTGCAGATTCCGGTGACAGTGAAGGAACACCAGTTGCCGTGTTGGAGGCCCAAGCAGCTGCATTACCTGTTATTGCAACCATCCATGCCGGAATACCTGACGTAGTCGTTGAGGGTAAAACGGGATTTTTAGTACCTGAAACTGATATTTATGCCATGAAAGAGGCCATGAAAAAAATACTGAACAATAGGTCTTTAGCAAAAGAAATGGGTAGCGCAGGGCGCCACAGGATTAAAAACAATTTTACAATGGAAATGTATATCGATAAATTAAAAAAAGCTTTGTATGTGGATGAATGACTCGGTTTTTGTAATTTCACTGACTCCCTACATAAACTGGACAATTCTAAACTATAACCCTAATTTGTGCAATTTCACTCACATAGTGATGATTGTCGCAGTATTAGTGTTCACATTTGAAATTGATGTCTTGACTCTATTTAAATCAAAATGAAGAGAACGGTTGCTTCCTTGCACACCACTCGCAAAGCGCGGCGGTGTGCAAGGAAGCAACCGTTCTCGGTGACCATCCAACAAAATAAAAAATCAAAAAAACCAACCAAAACCTCCCCGAAATAGTTTACCTTGCAATAGAAATCAAACAAAAAATCAGGTATGATCATTGCCAATCCCATCTATGACGTA
>NZ_JBBAKG010000118.1:0-13102 GCF_040403615.1 Haliscomenobacter sp.
TCTAATCCTCTGGCTCAAGAAAAATGATCACTTATTTTTGCCCCACTACTAAGGACAATTGCTCAAAAAGCTCATCTACATCATCAAAAGACTTTACCCCGGTTTTTTCTTCTTCGCCACCCAGGAGGTGTAGCCCGGCTGGTTGCAAATACTCCAGCATGGATGGCAGTTCGGAAGCCTGAATGCCAATGCCCAACAGAATTGGAAAACGCTGGCAAAAATCCTGCACGATGCTTGCATTCAGGATTGCTCCATTTTGGACATCGTTCCAACCAAAGCCCCCTTTGTCGAAATTGAGCAAAAAATAACTGACGTGGGGCGCAAAGTGGGTAAGCATAAATTCAATATCGCCTGTAGTGGTTGTTTTTTCCACCACAATTTCTTTGATCACAGGCAATTGATAAGACAAGTCCATCACCGTAGCCAAATCGGTGAACATACCAACCTGCACCGCATCCAATCGCAAATCCGCTACCTGTTGTAAGATATCATCCTTGGCCGAAAGGCTAAATTCGCCGACAATCTTGGGGCCTTCTACCCATTCGCGCATGGCTGCTACTTGCAGGGGGGCGATGGTATTTTCTTCTCCCGTACTCAGGTTAAAACCCAGCCATTCTACCTCCCATGCCGAAAAATAGCGGGCATCGGTAAGGTTGGTCAAGGATCCTGCTTTGATTTTGATGGACAGCATGGCGACAAATTTAGCCGTGAAGATAGGAAGCTACTCGAAAAAAATTGTGGGGAAATTGCATTGGTAGTGGGGCAAAAATAAGTGTTCATTTTCTTTGAGCTAAAGGGTTAGATAAGACACTTAAAATGAACCGTTTACTCATCTAATCCGTTGGCAAAATGAAACACTCATTTTTTTATCGCCCCTTAGGTTTACCTTTACAGTCAAAGACTACAAAATGAACATTAAAAGCATCTCAATAGGCTGTGATCACGCAGGTTTTCCTCACAAAGATCCCATCAAGGCCATGCTCACAGAAATGGGCATTGCCGTAAAAGATTACGGAACGCATTCGCTGGATTCGGTGGATTATCCCGATTTTGTACACCCTGTAGCCAATGATGTAGAGAATGGACAGGCAGACCTCGGCATTTTGCTGTGTGGCAGCGGCAATGGGGTCGCCATTACGGCCAACAAGCACCAGGGCATTCGCGCAGCGCTGTGCTGGATGGAAGAAATCGCGGCATTGGCGCGTCAGCACAACAATGCTAACATTGTTTGTTTGCCAGTGCGTTACACTACCCTGGAGCAAGCTGAAGCGATCGTCAAAGCATTTCTAGAGGCTGAGTTTGAAGGAGGGCGGCATGCCCGGCGAGTGGATAAAATTCCGTTGGGATGTTGAATGATCTAGCCTACTATTCTGATATTATTTCTCCAAAATGGTACTTTAATACCTATCCAAGTATGAAAAAACCACTTTATTTATTTGTCCTGTTGGTTTTGAGCATCAGCCTCAAAGCCCAATTGAATCCTGTAGCCCAACGTTTGGCGGCTACGATTACGACTGAAGACCTGCGCAAACACTTGTTCAAGTTGACCTCTGCAGAATTTGAAGGCCGAGAAACAGGTACCGAAGGACAACGTCGGGCAGCAGATTACCTCGCGGCTCAAATGAAAGCCATGAACCTACCTACCGTCGGCGAAGGGGGCACTTACTTTCAATCCATTTTGTTTACCAACCAGAGTTGGCGCACGATCGAGGTAAAAGACACCAGCGCCAAGGAAATTCGCCACCTTTGGGACTACTACGCCTACCCCGGTACCAACCCCAAGCAGTTTACGGCCAATTTTAAAGATGCAGTTTTCCTCGGATTTGGCATCGATGCACCGGCTTACAGCGATTACAAAGGCGTAGATGTAGCTGGAAAACTGGTGCTGGTATATGATGGCGAGCCCATGAAGCAAGGCAAATCCTGGGTCACTGGAACGGAAACTCCTTCGAGTTGGACAACCGACTGGCGGCAAAAAGTCAAAGCGGCAAAAGCCCATGGTGCGGCGGCGGTGTTTATCATCGACCGCAAGTTCAAAGAAAATGTAGCGGAAGCCCGCAAAGCCATCCTCAACTCGCGCAACGACATGGCCAAAGACGAAGATCCAGAGGCCAATTATGCCCCCAACTACTTCATCACCACCGATTTTGCCAAAAGCATCCTGGGCAAAATGGTAGGCAAAGCCACCAGCGCTCGCGATAAAATCGAAAGCAAAGGCAAACCTCGTCACCTCAATTTCAACTGTACCCTGCAAATCACTGCGGAGAAGAATTACAGCCAGTTGAAAGGTGCCAATGTACTGGGTTTCATTGAAGGTATCGATCCCAAGCTCAAGGATGAAATTGTGGTGGTGACCGCACATTACGATCACCTGGGTAAGCGGGGCGATGACATGTATCCCGGTGCCGACGACAATGCCTCTGGTACCTCCACCGTACTCGAAATTTGCCAGGCATTTGTAGAGGCAAAAAAATCAGGACTTGGGCCGCGCCGCAGTGTGTTGTGTATGCTCGTATCGGGTGAAGAAAAAGGGCTATTGGGCTCTCAGTACTACGCCAAATTCCCGGTTTTTCCACTCGAAAAAACCGTGGTGGATGTAAACGTGGATATGGTAGGCCGCGTTGATGACGAGCACAAAGACAATCCCGATTACATTTATGTGATTGGCGCCGACAGGCTGAGTTCAGATTTGCACAAAATCAACGAGGAAGCCAATGCAACTTACACGCATCTAACCCTGGATTACAAATACAACGACGAAAAAGATCCCAACCGTTATTACTACCGTTCGGATCACTACAACTTCGCCAAAAACGGGATTCCTGCCATTTTCTTTTTCAATGGCACCCACGCGGATTATCACCGCACTTCGGATACTCCCGACAAGATCAACTTTGAAAAAATGGCCAAAATTGGACACCTGGTGTTTTACACCTCCTGGGAATTGGCCAACCGAGATGCTCGAATTGTGGTAGACAAAAAGTAATTTCTTCTGAATAATAATTGAGGCGAAGCAATCTAAGTACGCAGAAAAATTACATCCCGATTTTTGCGTCATTCTAAGTTGCTTCGCCTCAATTATTTTAAGTCTATTGCTTAAATACTTTAGAACCAAAGAATTCCGTCCCCTCTTTTGCCAATACCTGATACATTCCGGCAGGCAAACTGCTCAAATCCAATACTTGACCTGGATTTAGCACAATCGCTTGCAGCATTTGTCCGTTGCTGCCAAAGACTTGTACTTGCGCCTTGTCTTGTAGTTTGAGGTACAATGGTCCTCGGGTTGGATTTGGATACAAAATCAAGGGCTTAAATGGAGTGGGAAGATCTCGCAATGACGAAACCGGGTCATAAAAATAGAAGCGCTTATTGTCCAGTTTAAAGGCTTGCGCATTGGTATCGAAGGTATAATTCACATCATATTTGGCACTGCCGTCCTTGTTGTAAAAAAACTCAGCACGGCTTCTTTGATCGGGTTGTCCTGTATTGACAACCGATGTTTCCCGAAAAAGTATCCTCTTGGCGGCATCGTATCCGTAGATGGTACTACTGGATTTGCTCCAGGTCATGGATACAAAATCCCATCGAAAGCTTTCGGTTTGCTCCAATAGCCCCAATCCATTGTATCGGTTGGTTAGTTGGGCTTGAGGAATGGAATCTGTGTTGCCAATTGCCGTGTAAGTTGTAGAAGTACTGAGCAGTTTGTTGGTGTAGGTATACTTTGTGAAACTGCTCTTCATAGCAAGCTCCCCGAGATACGTAAAGCTTTCGGTTCGGGTGAGATTATTGTTGCTATCGTAGGAATACACGTCTTTGATGCGAAATATTTGACCGGAAATTGAGACAGTGTTGTTGATTTCCTTGACTTGGTCTTTGCTGTTGAATGTGCTCGTTTGTTTCAAGGTCAGGACATATTTATTTTCCGTAAGGCTCCAATTGTACGACAGCAACGAATCATTCTGTTGGGTATTTCCGTGTGGATAAGTCTGTTGCCGAGCCTGTGGAACAAACTGCTTCGTGCTTGCATCGTACGTTTCAGAATTAAATGCTGTAATTCTTTGCAAGGCATCAAAGGTATACCTAAAACGACTCTGAGGCACCCAAACCTCTCCATCATACTGAAAATTGACATCAACTCGTTCAGTTGGAGAAGGATAATCATAGGTGGCGCGCAGAAAGGCCGTTGAATCCGTGGGGCTTTTAACCCCATAAGCTTGATAGGTTTCCGTGCGGCGCAACCTGGGATCAGCATTGCGCAAGCCTTGATCCGAGGCAACAACAGTTTGGGCAGACAAGTGTCCGAAGAACAGCATGCCGCCGAAAATTAACAATCGGTTCTTTATCATTTTGAGATAGGTTGGTTCTCTTCCTTCAATGCCCGTCTCAGGATTTTCCCCACGTTGGTTTTGGGCAATTCAGTTCTAAATTCGATCTGACGAGGTACTTTGTATGCCGTTAAATTTTCACGGCAGTAGGCGATGATTTCCTCCTTATCTAGGGATTTGTCTTTTTTGACGATAAAAGCTTTGACCGCCTCCCCCGATTTGGCATCTGGCACCCCGATTACCGCGGCTTCCATTACTTTGGGATGTGCTGCGATCACCTCCTCAATTTCATTGGGAAACACATTGAAGCCCGATACCAGCACCATGTCCTTTTTGCGGTCAACAATCTGAAAAAAGCCATCTTCGTGCATCAGCCCAATGTCGCCTGTACACAACCAACCATCTTCAACCAACACATTTGCCGTTTCTTCCGGTTTGTTGAAGTAGCCTTTCATTACCTGAGGCCCTTTGATCTGAATTTCGCCAATCTGGTTCGGCCCTACTACATGTCCTTGATCATCTACAATGCGCAAGTCTGTAGAAGGTGCAGGCAGTCCAATCGAGCCGATTTTGCCTGTGCCATCGTAAGGATTGCAGGTTGCTACTGGCGACGTTTCGGTCAAGCCGTACCCTTCGGCCAAATAGCACCCAGTTACTTGCTGCCATTTTTCGGCAACAGATTTTTGCACGGCCATCCCTCCGCCAGAGGTGATTTTGAGCTTGCTGAAGTCCAGTTTGGCAAAATCGGGATGATTCAGCAACGCATTGAACAGGGTGTTGACTCCAGTTATTAACGAAACGGGATAGGACTGGATTGCCTTGATCACCGAAGGAATATCCCGGGCATTGGTTACCAATATATTGTGCCCACCAATGCCCATCAGCGACAATACATTGACGGTAAAGGCAAAAATGTGGTACATGGGCAGCGGACACAGCGCAATTTCTTCGCCTTCTTTCATAAAAGGCTTGCACCATGCTTCGACCTGCAACATATTGCTGACCAGGTTGCGGTTGGTGAGCATGGCACCTTTTGATATTCCCGTGGTACCTCCAGTGTATTGCAGCACGATTACATCCTCTGATTTGCCGGTGTGGGGCGGAATCTGAAATTTCTTGCCTTGCGCCAATGCTTCGGTAAATGTAACCGTATTCAAGATTTGGTATTTGGGAACCATACGCTTGAGGTTGCGCACGACAAAATTGACCACAACTTTTTTGGGGAATCCCAGGAGTTCGCCAATACTGGTGGTGATCACCGTTTTGATGTTGGTATTGGGCAGGATTTGTTGGAGGTTGGCTGCAAAATTTTCAGCAATGATGATGGCAGTGGCTCCTGAATCCTTGAATTGGTGCTCCATTTCCCGGGGCGTATACAATGGATTGGTATTGACTACAATTAATCCAGCACGTAAGGCTCCAAAAAGCGCAATAGGGTATTGCAACAAATTGGGCATCATGATGGCTACTTTTTCGCCGGGCTCTACGCCCCGAGACAACAAATAAGCCCCAAAATCGCGAGAATAATTATCGATTTGCGCATACGTCATGGCTTTACCCATGCAGGAGAAAGCAATTTTTTTATCATACTTTTTAAAAGCCTGCTCCAGTAAGTCGACAACAGTTGGGTATTGCTCTGGATTGATGTTGGCTGGAATACCATGTGGATATTTCTTAAGCCAAGGACGGAATTCACTCATGGATTGATGTAGTCTGGTTTTGCAAAATATTTGGCAGTAAGAGCAAAAATAAGAATATTGCAGTAAAATACCTGCCCATTATGAACCGTCGTTTTTTTACCCGCAATTTGGCCTTAGGCACTGCAATACCGTATTTGTTGAACGGCCAAAAGAGCAATCGCCGTCATGAAAGACTGGCCTTGCTCAAACCTGCCCGCTTAAACCGGGGCGACCTGGTGGCGCTCATCACGCCAGGAAGTTATATTCCGGATGCCGGATTAGAAAAAGCTGTTAAAAACCTGGAAGACCTGGGATTGAGGGTTGCAACCGGCAAAAACGTTCGTGCCAAATACGGTTTCGTAGCTGGAACGGACTCCCAGCGCCTGGAAGATTTGCACGCGGCATTTGCCAACCCGGAAGTCAAGGCAGTGTGGTGTGCGCGGGGAGGATACGGCTGTACCCGTTTGTTGCCGTATATTGATTACCACCTGATTCGTAAAAATCCTAAAGTTTTCATCGGGTACAGTGATATTACGGCACTGCATTTGGCTTTTTTGCAAAAGACAGGTTTGGTTGGATTTCATGGCCCCGTGGCACAGTCGAGCTTTACACCTTATACCCTAGAGCATTTTGTGGCAGTTGTCATGGAAGGGCAAGCTACCCATACCATTCCATTGGCGGAGGCTTATGCCAATCCTGAAGATTCGCTGTACAAGTTTTCCACCTTGCGCAAAGGACGGGTGCAGGGCGAATTGGTAGGTGGAAACCTTTCTTTGTTGGCGGCCATGGCGGGTACTGAATTTGGATTGGACGCCCGCAACAAGCTTATTTTTATGGAAGACATTGAAGAAAAGCCCTACCGGGTAGACCGCATGTTGACCCAATTGCGTCAATCCGCGCACTTGCATCAGGCTGCTGGTTTTGCCTTAGGCATTTTTGCAGGCTGTGGCCCCGAGGAAGGCGATGATTCACTGACTTTGCAAGAGACCATCATCGACCGATTGGCGGATACCAATGTTCCTGCGGTATATGGCCTTTCATTTGGACATATTTCGCATCAGTGTACTTTGCCGATGGGTGTGATGGCGGAATTGGATACTGAGGCACAGACAATAAGGCTGTTGGAAAGCGCAGTGCGATAAATGGCATAAAAAAATGGGCTTGAAATAATCCCAAGCCCATTCCTCATAAAAGCGGTCATATTATCAATTCCCACCTAGCAGAAATTTTTTATCTTCATCTTCCTTTGTCCGGTTCAAAAGCATTTTCTCCAATTGCTTTTGCTCGCGGCGTTTGCGGCGTTCTTCTTTTCTTTCTTCTCGGGATAAATTCAAATCTGCACCAATGATAGTCGTGTCGGTTTCAACGCCTTCCAGAGTGGGATCAAGGTTCAGGCTGTCGGCCAGTGAATCTGAAGGATACCAGATGCGGTGTGCGCAACTGATGCGGTAACGCACCGAATCGGGCAGTTCTGCCATTTTTACCTCTTTCCAACTGCTGAATTTCGGATCGTTGTACACCCGTTGCATAAAAGCGCCCCAGATTGGAAGTGCAGTAGTGGAGCCTTGACCCGAGTCCAGGCTTTTGAAGTGAACGATCGGGCTTTCCGCACCTACCCATACCCCTGCAACCAATTTTTGAGTCAAGCCGATGAACCATCCATCCGATTGGTTTTGGGTGGTTCCCGTTTTGCCTGCAAAATCGCTGTTGATGCCAAACTTCCAGCGTACGCTGGAGGCTGTACCTCCTTGGGTTACGGAGCGCATCATTTTCAGCATGATGTCGGCAGTACGTTCGGAGAGGGCGCGTTTTTCTGGCTCTACATTTTTATTGGGACCAAAATCGGCGATCAATTCACCATCGGCAGTCTCGATGCGTTCGATAAAGAAAAATGGCCGCTTGATGCCCCTATTGACGAAAACCGAATAGGCTTGCACCATTTCTTGCAACGATGTCTCGACTGTACCTAAGGCAATAGAAGGGGCATAAGGAATTTTTGACTTGATGCCCATATTGGCGGCCAGCTTGCGCACCGGATTGATGCCCGTTTCCATGATGATTTGTACCGAAACAGTATTGACTGATTTGGTCAACGCGCCTTCCAGGGAATACCCACCGCCATATTTGTTATCTGAGTTTTTCGGTTGCCAATTTTCGTATTCAGGGTATATTTTGGGCTGGTTTGGAAAGTACTTACAAGGATCCATACCACTTTCTACCGCCTGAGCGTACAAAATGGGCTTGAAGGTAGAACCCACCTGGCGGTGAGATTTTACGTGATCGTATTGTACAAATTTATGGTCAAAACCACCCACCCAGGCTCGGATGGCTCCAGTTTCGGGTTCAACAGCAATCAACCCTGTGTTGAGTTGGCGCAGGTAATATTTGATGGAATCGAGTTGACTCATCACCCGTTTGATCGAGCCCTTTTTCCAATCAAACAATTCCATGGGGTATTTTTCACTCATCCGCCGAATGATGCCCTCATGGGAAAATCCTTTATTTTTCCATTGCTGGTAGATGGGGTTAGCTTCAATGATTTTGCGGAAATTTTCATCGTTTTCCCAGGGATCCTGGTTGCTCCATTCGCCGTTGAAGCGGCGCTGAATTTTGGGCAGTTGTTCCATTACTGCCTGTTCCGCGTGGTTTTGCAAACGGGCATCAATAGTGGTATAGATCTTCAAACCGTCGGTGTAGTGGTTGTATGGTTCGCCGTTGGGTTTGCGGAAATTTTTCAAAACACCCTCTAATTCCAAGCGGACATACTCGCGAAAATAGGTAGCTAGGCCTTCGTTTTGCATGTCTAGCGAGTCGTATTCCAAGGTCAGGGGTAAGTTGGCCAAAGAGTCCAGTTCATTGTCACTCAGGTATTTGTATTTGTGCATCCGCTCCAAAACCAGGTTACGGCGTTCTTTAGCTTTTGCCTTGTTTTTGCGGGGATTGTAAGACGTTGTAGCCTTCAACATTCCGACCAAAATGGCCGCTTCTTCGATTTTCAGCTGTTTCGGCGATTTATTGAAAAAGCGCTGCGCAGCTACCTTGATGCCGTATACATTTTCACTAAAAGGTACTGTATTGAGGTACATGCCCAGCAATTCTTTTTTGGAATACACCTCTTCCATTCTGCGGGCAATCACCATTTCTCGAATCTTGTTCAGGAGCATGGTGGCGATGCGGTAAGTACGGCGAGGGTACAGGTTTTTGGCCAACTGCTGGCTCAGTGTACTGCCTCCTCCAGAGTTATCGTCATTTAGAATCAAAGAGCGAAACAACACCCGAAACAGTGCCCGCAAATCAATGCCACTGTGCTGCATAAAACGCGCATCTTCTGTAGCGATGAGCGCGTTGACAAGGGTGTCTGACAATTCATCCAACTCGGCATTGACCCGATTGGTGAAAAAGTAACGTCCCAGCAATACCTTATCGCGAGAATATACTTCAGATGCGGTACTGTTGCGTACGAGTCGAAGCTCTGACTTTGATGGCACAAATCCGAAAAAACCATTGGCCACAAAAGTGATGAGAATGGTAAAACCCAATAGAATGCCTGCAACACCTACAGTAAGGTAACCAAACATGGCATTCCAGGTAAATGGCCAGATGAACACACTGCGGAGTGCTTGCCAAAGCGGATTAAGTCCCTGGCCAATGTAGCGCCCAATTGCTCGTAGCCACTCGGTTATACTTTCCATATATTTTACATGGTTGATGAGATTGGTTTGTTGTTTTTTTTTTGAAAAAAATACAAACCAAATTGGCGACAAATTTACAAAGAATGCCGATGATTTAACGCCTGGTTTGGCCTCTTAACTATAATGCCGCCGGTATTTTTATTGCTGAGGTTTATTTTAAATTTTTTTATCCTTTAATTAACAGGATATTGAGAGATTTTTTTACCCGCAAAATCAACTCGGAAGGTTTGAAAGGTTTGGATAAAAAATCAGCGATGCCCATCAGTAGTGCTTTAGCGGTCAGTTCTTCTTCATCGGGATCAACCAACAGTAGGATTTTTGCCGAAGAGCCCTGGTTTTGAATCTCTTGAATGATTTCTAGGCCAGCTTGACGCCCCATATCTGCATCCACAATGACCAAATCTGGTTTGTGGGTTACAATATCTTCTAGAATCGACGCTTTCTTTTTGCTGTAAACAACCTCAAGTCCTTGTTTTTTCAGTCGAAATTCTATCGCTGCCAATAAGATCTCCTCACTTTCACAAATAAGTACTTTCATTTTTTTAGGCTTTTAAACGCATTTATAGACTAGTGTCATCTTCCCTGGGTAAAAAAATAAATTGTGCCCCTTCATCGCTCAGTACAAAAAGGCAAAAGTATTCGCGGGGGTTTTTGTACACCCGTCTAAAATCATCAATTCGGTTGGATTGCACCAATTTCTTGGTCACCATCTCTTCAAGTGTGGAAGCATGGATTGACCATTTTGCCCCTGTCTCGTTGCGTTCGATCAACAAAATCCCCAGTTCCAACTCCAACTGGTGAATCGCAAAAATGGGATACCTGGATACATCTTCATCCATAATGGTATCTGCCGCTTGGCCCATCATTTTTTGAAAAGGCGCAAGCTCTTGTGGTAGGCGTTCGTACAAACTCATAGTGAGGGTTGATTATTCAATTCTAGCAGCGCAACACTTTCAATGTGGTGGGTATGCGGAAACATATCCACGGGTTGCACTTTGAGTACGTTGTATTTGACCGCCAGCCGGCCCAGGTCTCTGGCCTGCGTACCTGGATTGCAACTCACGTATACAATGCGGGGAGCGGCCAGTTCCAGCAGCATGTTGATGACGTCTTCGTGCATGCCTGCACGCGGAGGATCGGTGATCAGCAAATCGGGTTTGCCGTGGGTTTCGGCAAAAGAAGTGGTCAAAATAGCGCGTACATCGCCCACATAAAATTTGACATTGCCCACGCCGTTGACTTCTGCATTGACTTTGGCGTCGTCAATGGCTGCCGCCACTTCTTCGATGCCTACAACTTGCTTGCAATCTTTGGCTACATACAACCCGATGCTTCCGATCCCGGTGTATAGGTCGTAAACATTTTCATGGCCTTGTAAGTTGGCAAAACGGGCCACTACATCGTACAAGTTTTTTCCTTGATGGGTATTGGTTTGAAAAAAAGATTTGGGGCCGATGCGAAAAACCACGTGCCCCAGGCGCTCTTCGGCATAGCCTTTTCCAGAAAAAGTATGTACGGGCAAATCCCAAATAGTGTCGTTCATTTTGAGGTTGATGCAATAGACCAGGGTAGTGATTTGGGGCAACCGCCGCTCTACCTCTTCCAAAAATGGCCTGCGCAGATCGGGATTGTCTTCGCCAAATGCAACCAGAGCCATTGTTTCGCCCAGGGTGGTAATGCGCAACATCAGGTTGCGGAGGAAACCCTGGTGTTGTTTTACATCATAAAAACTGAGTCCCTGCTCAATGGCAATTTTCCTTACCGTATTGCGTACTTCATTGGATGGATCTGGTTGTAGCCAGCAATGCTGAATGTCGATCACTTTATCAAATCCTCCGGCAGGGTGAAAGCCCAATACATCTGCGGCATTGCTGATGTCGGTTTTGATTTCTTCGTGGGTAAGCCATTGTTTGCAGGAAAACGCAAACTCCATTTTATTGCGGTAATAAAAGGGGCTTTCAGCAGGCAAAATTGGCAACCACTCGCCTACCGAAATTTTGCCCAAGCGGATCAGTGCATTCTCTACAACTACTTCTTTGTGGCGCAATTGTGCGGTGTACTCCAGGTTTTGCCATTTGCAACCGCCGCAAGTGCCAAAATGTATACACGATGGCTCTACCCGCTCGCTGGAATACGTATTGATATGTTTGACTACTCCTTGGATATGGCCTTTGCGTTTTTTGAGTACCAGTACATCTGCGCTGTCGCCGGGCACTACTCCTTTGGCAAAAACCACCTGACCATCTTCGGCTTTTCCTACGGCTTTTCCCTCATCGGCAATGCCAAAAAATTGCACATTGGAGAGGATCACATTTTTCTTCTTTCTAGCCATCAATTTGCATTAAGCCGCGAAGATACAGATTCGGGAGCGATTGGGGAAGGTTTATCGAGTAAGGACAATGTAATCGCGCAAAAGGGTGCGCAAAAACTCGAGGTCATCCGTCTGTTTGGTTTCATGAATATCCAGGTGTTCCCTCAGGTTTCCAGCCAATGCTTCTGCAATTTCCCAATGGGCATCATTGGGGTATTTGCGCAAGCGGCTGATGACTTGCTTGATGGTGAGCATGTCTTGCTCATTTAGCGCTTTCACTTGTGGATAAACAGGCTCATAACTATCGAGTGTATCGATGCTGAGGATGTTTTTTAAATGCATCCGCAAATTGTTGCGCTTGCGAATCACGGTGGTACCGGCAGTCATGTCCCCAAGCCGTTGTTGCCGGGTTGTTGAGCTGATCAGCATGGCCGCCAACACTCCACCAGAAAGAACAGTATCAATGTACTGAAAAACTGCCCGCAAGAGGTAATCATTTACGGTTGGGATTTCACCGTCGAGGCGCACCACCCGAATGTTCAGAATGCGCTTGCCCAGGGTTTGGCCCCCCATCATGCTTTCCATTAAAAAAAAATAACCAAAGAAAAAACCTACAAAACAGTACACAAATACCAACTGAATGCTTTCCATTTCCAGCGAACCGATTGTAGCAATGCCCAAAGGAATTAAGATACAAGCCATAACGATAATGAACAAATCGATAAAAGTGGACAAACCCCGCTCCCACAAGGAAGCCAGTTCGTACTCGATGGTGACATTTTGGGTTGTTTTAATTTCAATGGTTTGCATGGGCTTGCTTATATTTAGGAACAAACGTTCAATCCACACGAAAATACACAGGGTTTGTTCAGCTTGTGCTTATTTTTTGTAAATTGGTTCAATTTCAAGAATTATTATTAGACTTGTTACACGGGCTGTTGGCATTTTTTTCCTAAACTAAGCCCTGTAAAACCCAATTATGCGCGAGACCCAATTTATTCAGCAGAATAAGGAAAAGTGGGGTGAGTTTGAAAGCATCCTGGAGGATGAATACAAAGACCCCGACAAGCTCAATGATCTTTTCATTCAGATCAC